>JBLHYZ010000024.1:0-9145 GCA_047631115.1 Alpinimonas sp.
TCTTTGTCTTTTGGAGAAGCAGGGTGGCGAACGTTTTTTTGTCACCACGCGCGGAACTAAGCTCAACGAGGGCGATGGCGCCATTTCTGCTGACGACCCGTGCTGTGACATCCTCGAGGTCAGTTTTTCCTGAGGAGTCCACCAACACAATCCCACCCCGACCTTCGCGCATTTCCGCGAGAGCGAATGACACCGCATCAGCTTCAGCCCGAGTATCGGCTTCGGCATTGGCCCCAGCATTGGCCCCAGCATTGGCCCCAGCATTGGCCCCAGCATTGGCCCCAGCATAAGCCCCAGCATCAGCATCAGCATCAGCATCAGAGGCATCCTGCTGCCTCTGATGGTCAAGACTGCTCGATGAGGCTCCGGCGGGAAAAGTTCCTGTCTGGACAACTGCTGGCTCACCACCTGACAGTCCTAACGCGAACGCAATCGTTAGAACGACACCCACCGAGAAAAAGACAACAATGAGTCGTGCACGCCCGCTGGTCCGCTTGTGAAGAACGGACAGCAGCACCTGTATGCGCTCCTGAATAGCAACTCTGACAGCTGAGAGAGAGGAAGTCATGCCGAATGAGTTGCAGGTGTATTGAGAATCCGACGAAGCAGAAGGCGCAGCAGGAACAGAAGCGCGCTCGAATAACTGCGTCTGAATAGCTTCTAGATCTGTTGTCGTCACGCTGGCCAACTGAGTCTCACGAATAACGATGAGGCTGCCATCAATCAACCGCCCCACGTCAATGAAACCGGTGTCGCTGATATTACTCACCCCTTCTGTTGGTTCAATTTCCAAGAGACAGAGTGGCTGTTCGCCCCCACCCGGCACCCGTGCCATATACGCACCTTTTGAGGGCACAAATCGTCCTAGTGCGTACCCACAGACTGGCTCATCCGTTTTCATGCTTCAGAGTCTTACTGGCCCCCCGCAATGCAATAGGACTCATCACGCAGAATGTGCATCCTTCCAGCCGTAGATGACTTCTGGGGGAAAGGATGACAGCGGGTACACTTATGTAATGCTTGATGTGGTTGTTCTCGGTATCGTCGACGACCCGATCCCATATCTTGACGGTTGGGAGTTACAACGCAAGGTCCACGCAGAAGTTGTCCGCGGCGATCGACCTGACACATTGCTCCTCCTGCAACACGAAGGCGTTTACACCGCAGGAAAGCGCACAGAGGAATCTGAGCGCCCAACCGATGACACTCCCGTCGTCGACGTCGACCGAGGTGGCAAGATTACCTGGCACGGCCCGGGACAGCTTGTAGGCTACCCGATCACACGTCTGGCTCAGCCCATCGATGTCGTGGGCTATGTACGTACAGTGGAAACCCTGCTGCTGAGTGTTACCGCTGAGTTTAACGTCATGGGGCAACGGGTCGAGAGCCGCTCGGGAGTTTGGGTCGCGGATGGTCTCGGCTTTAACAAGCTGGCAGCCATTGGGATTCGCGTGAGCGAGGGTGTCACCATGCACGGCTTCGCGTTGAACTGCAACAATTCACTCGAGGCTTACGAAAATATCATCGCTTGCGGAATCCGAGATGCCGGGGCAACCACCATTTCACGGCTAACGGGAACAAACGTCACACCCTCTGACGTTGTCCCTGTTGTCACACGTATCTTCCAACAACATTTTGAGGAATCACATGTCAGCTGACGGCCGCAAGCTCCTTCGACTCGAAGTACGAAACAGTGAAACGCCCATCGAGAAAAAGCCCGATTGGATCAAGACCAAGGCAAAGATGGGCCCGGAGTACCAAAAACTCCAACAACTCGTAAAAAGCGAAGATTTGCACACCGTTTGCCAGGAGGCCGGTTGCCCCAATATTTACGAATGCTGGGAAGACCGCGAGGCAACCTTCCTTATTGGCGGTGCGCAGTGCACGAGGCGTTGTGACTTCTGCCAAATTGATACGGGCAAACCGGCCGCATTCGATAGGGATGAACCCCGCCGTGTCGGTGAGTCCGTGGTGAAAATGAACCTCCGTTACGCCACCGTTACAGGCGTTGCCCGTGATGACTTAGAAGATGAAGGATCGTGGCTGTACGCCGAAACGATTCGTCAAATTCACCAACAGAGCCTAGGGACCGGCGTTGAAATCCTGGTTCCTGATTTTTCAGGAAACCCAGAACACCTTCAACGCGTTTTCGACGCAGCACCCGAGGTTTTCGCCCACAACGTAGAAACGGTTCCTCGAATCTTCAAGCGCGTTCGCCCGGCCTTCACATTCGAGCGGTCGCTGGATGTGCTGACCCAAGGTCGCAACGCAGGCATGATTACAAAGTCGAACCTCATTTTAGGAATGGGAGAAGAGCGTTCCGAGGTCAGCTCGGCTCTCCAGGACCTCCACGACGCTGGTACCGACATCATCACCATCACGCAGTACCTTCGGCCCAGCCCCCGACACCTTCCCGTTGCCCGATGGGTTCGCCCTGAGGAGTTTGTGGAGCTGAAGCAAGAAGCAGAAGAGATTGGCTTTTTGGGAGTGCTGTCCGGCCCACTTGTTCGAAGCTCTTACCGTGCGGGACGTCTCTATGCACAGTCGATGGTGGCGAAGGGGCGCACGTTGCCAGAGAACCTCTTGCATCTTGCAGACACGAGTTTAGGTTTCGCTCAGGCCGTTTAGCTGGCGCTATGGCCGCCAGCCCAGGCGCTGACCATGGCTCATTCTCCCCTTCAAGATTAGGTATTCTGATACACATGGCACGCATAAAAAAGAAAAAAGGTCCCGGTCGCATTTCCCAAATGTGGCAAGTCTTTAAGATGACGCGTCGCCATGATTCCAACATCGTTTGGTTCATGCTTCTCTCCTTCGTCGGACCTGTAGCGCTGGGTGTCATCAGCGGCCTGCTCTTTTGGCAGGGGAACGTTTTTACGCTCGTCATGTCGATTTTGATAGGACTCCTTGTGGGAGTGCTCCTGGGACTCATCGTTTTGGGGCGCCGCGCTGAGCGAGCCGCCTATTCACAAATCGAAGGCCAGCCTGGTGCTGTGGGCGCAGTGATTAAGTCTGCGCTTCGACGTGGATGGCTTTCTACAGAGCAACCCGTTGCCATTAACCCCAAAACCCAGGACGCAATTTACCGCGCTGTCGGTCGAGGCGGAGTCGTCTTGATTGCAGAGGGACCAACAACTCGCACGCAACGGATGGCTGATGACGAACGTCGTAAGACATCGAAGGTCGTTCCAAACGTTCCCATTACCGTCATCAATGTTGGGCCAGACCACGACTCTGTTCGACTGCACAAAATTGGATGGCGCATGGCCCGCGTCAAGGCTGTTCTCACAAAGTCCGAGGTATCGGTCGTAAATAACCGGCTTCAATCGCTGGGAGCCAATATTCCTATCCCCAAGGGCATTGATCCGTTCAAGGCGCGCCCCTCACGAGGACGCTAGGGGAATCTGCCTAGGCCCGTAAGAGCATTGTTCCGGCAATTTTGTCGTGAAATCCTCGCTGATCGGAATCCCACACGATGGCCGGCAAGACAATGGCTAGCAGCAGAGTGCGAACAATAGGACGCCACACTCCAGCGTGTTTGCCCCTCAACGTGACGACGTGGAGTCCACAGAGCCGATGTCCGAGGCTTCCGCCGATCACGGGGATTGCCACCAACTGAAGAATGACGAATGCCCCGAGAATGGCAAATTGGCCACGCGGGTCGGCTGTCAAAGAAAGGTAATCCTTTCCTAGGACGAGCATTGCAACGACGACGGCAACTGCCCAGTCGAGAGATATCGCTGCAAACCGTCGGCCGATTCTTCCCATCGACCTGGTTCCCTTCTCGGGCAGGCCGAGGCGCTCGCCTGGAAATTTACTCATGCCAATGTCGCCGAATTTGTTGCTTCCCGTAGTGTTTTTGGCCATAGGCTAATTCTATGGGCGGCTGCTCTCGTAACATGTTGGAAACATTTGCGATACGGCTCTGTCATTCGCTCGACGTACATTTAATGAGGTTGCACACGGCATCCCCTCCTTCCAACATTTTGGAGATCCCCAAGCATGTTTAAAGATTCCTCTGAAGTTCTGAAATTTATCAAGGACACCGATGTCAAGTTCCTTGACATTCGCTTCACCGACCTGCCCGGTGTTCAGCAGCACTTCAACATCCCCGCGTCCACCGTTGACGAGGAGTTTTTCACCGTCGGTCAAATGTTCGATGGCTCGTCGATTCGTGGTTTTGCCTCGATTCACGAATCGGACATGCAACTGATCCCCGACGTGACGACGGCCTACATCGATGCCTTCCGTGCCGAACGTACGCTCATCATGATCTTCGACATCTACAACCCCCGCACCGGCGAGATTTACCACCGCGACCCTCGCCAGGTTGCCAAGAAAGCTGAGAAATACCTCGCCTCGACCGGCATCGCCGACACGGCATTCTTTGCTCCCGAAGCAGAGTTCTTCATCTTTGATGATGTTCGCTACGAAGTAAACCAGCACACGAGCTTCTACTCCGTGGACTCCAGCGAAGGTGCCTGGAATTCGGGAAAGAAAGAAGAAGGCGGCAACCTCGCCAACAAGACGCCTTACAAGGGCGGCTACTTCCCCGTGAGCCCCGTCGACCAGCACGCCGACCTGCGTGATGACATCTGCATCAAACTCATCGACGCTGGTCTCATCCTCGAGCGTAGCCACCACGAGGTCGGCACCGCCGGTCAAGGTGAAATCAACTACCGCTTCGACACAATGGTTCACGCTGCAGACGACATCTTGAAGTTCAAGTACATCGTCAAGAACACGGCACACGAATGGGGCAAAACGGCGACGTTTATGCCGAAGCCACTTTTCGGTGACAACGGTTCGGGCATGCACACCCACCAGTCGCTCTGGAACGATGGCGAGCCTTTGTTCTACGACGAGAACGGCTATGGCGGTCTTTCTGATATTGCTCGCTGGTACATCGGTGGACTGCTCAAGCACGCTGCCGCCGTTATCGCATTCACGAACCCCTCGGTGAACTCATTCCACCGTCTCGTTCCAGGATTCGAAGCACCCGTGAACCTTGTCTACTCGGCCGGAAACCGCTCGGCTGCCATTCGCATCCCGATCACCGGCACCAACCCCAAGGCGAAGCGCATCGAGTTCCGCGCTCCTGACGCTGCGTCCAACCCTTACCTCGCATTCGCTGCGCAGATGATGGCTGGACTCGACGGCATCAAGAACCGCATTGAGCCACACGAGCCTGTAGACAAGGACCTCTACGAGTTGCCTCCCGAGGAAGCTAAAAACATTCCTCAGGTTCCTGCTTCGTTGGATGCAGCCTTGATCGCTCTCGAGCAAGACCACGAGTTCCTTCTTGCTGGCGGCGTCTTTACCAAGGACCTCATCGAGACATGGATCAATTACAAGCGGGAGAACGAGATCAAGCCTTTGGCTCAGCGTCCTCACCCCTTTGAGTTTGAGCTTTACTACGGGGTCTAACCACCACGCAGAAATGTCTGGCCGTCCTCGACCGAGGACGGCCAGTTTTTTTGCATTAAAAGCCTGCAACCCGGCTACGTGTGCGCTCCGGCTACGCAATAATTAGAGTGTGAAGTCATCTATTCGTTGCCACAAGGGGTTGTAGATGAGTCCCCCTTCAGCTGCAACAGTTCGTATGACCGAAGAGGGACTTCTCATTACCCTTTCGGCCGTTCGCATGAGCGTCAAAAACAGCATCATTGTCAGAGCTCTGCGAGACAACGTTAATTTTGCCGACGCGGACTACTCGGAGTTTGCTCGCAAGGAGCTGAATAAGCTCATCAAGCGCAGCCTCAACGACGCCGAGCGTGTAGAGAACCAGCGAAAACGACTTACCAAATTCAGAGGAACATACAGCTACGACGAGGACACCCGCCAGGACGTCAAGCTTCTTGCAAAACGCCGCAAGGTTTACGAGCAACTGGCCGTGTCTTTGAAGGAAGCCGCAGCAAGTCACGAGCGCGTCGCCGAGATTGTTGCTGGAGCGCAGTCTGATGCTGCCGCTGAGATAGTGGGTGCACTCTCGACGAGACTGGTCGAACAGGCCCAAGTAGCGAACGAGCCGGACTATGCAACTAATCGAGTAGCACGCATGCGGGACCTGGTGTCGATCGACCTCGCACTATTGAAGGATTCGACCGCTCCCGAGTATTAAAGACCAAAGAAAACGCGCTCAAATACCTGACGCGCGCGGCGAGTAACGAAGAGGTAGTCCTCTTCCAACGCGGTTGCTGAACCAGGTTCGTACCCCAAAAGACGCGCTATGCCGTCGAGCTGAGTGCGGTCGCTGGGGAGGACATCCGTGGACTTATTTGACCAAATGGTTATGCCCGACCGAACACGCGTAGCGAAAACCCAGGCGTCGTCCAGCCGGGTTGCGTCATCTTGCTCCAGGAGGCCCTCCGCCACGGCGCCCACGAGGGCGGTCCGGGTCGAAGTGGTTTGCAACGCAGGGTGTGAGGCGGCGAACTGCAACTGTAAAATCTGGACGGTCCACTCAACATCCGAGAGAGAACCCCGCCCCAGCTTCACATGGCGCGACGGATCAGCGCCCTGAGGCAGGCGCTCACTTTCAACGCGCGCCTTAATACGGCGGACTTCACGGATATCACTCTGCGAAATTTCTAGCGGGTATCGAATGGGATTAATGAGAGCCATGAAATCATCCAGCAACTGAGGAGACCCCGCGCTAGGTGTCGCGCGGAGAAGGGCCTGAGCTTCCCACGTTAGCGACCAACGGGCATAATACGTTTTATAGGATTCCAAGGAGCGAACGATCGCACCCGTCTTGCCTTCCGGGCGCAGATCAGTATCGATAACGAACGGTAATCGCTGGTCTTGCGCAAGCTCGTTAACGCGCGCCACAATTCGTTCGGCCCGTTTCTGGGCTGCGGCCCCCGTGCACTCCGAAGTCGTTCGGTAGACGAACAACACGTCGGCGTCGCTTCCAAAGCCGAGCTCCGCTCCCCCAAAGCGCCCCAGGGCGATAATGCCGAACTCGGGATTTTCCTGAGGGGCCCCGGAAGCGCCACGCTCCCGCAGAGCGATGGCTAGTAAACCCTGAAGAACCACCGTTGTCACGTCACTGAGGGCCGTGCTAATGCTGCCCATGGTGATGAGCCCCACAATGCCCGCAATGGCCAAACGGAGTACCTCTCGACGGCGTAGCGCATGGAGCGCTGCCTGCGCGGCTTTATCATCGTCATGCCTCGCCAGAATAGATGACATCTCAGAACCAAGAACGCCCAGCGAACGGGGCGCTAGGGCATCGTCACCATCAAACCAAGCAGCGGCCTCGGGAATCCGTTCCAAGAGATCTGAGACATACCTCGAGCCGCTCAGAACCTGAGTGAGACGTTGGGCGGCACCGGCCGAGTCTCGAAGCATCCTCAAGAACCAATGCGTCTCACCGAGCACCTCGCTCAAACGCCTAAAAGAGAGAAGCCCGTGATCAGGGTCCGCTCCCTCGGATAACCACTGCAGCATGATAGGCAAGAGAGCCCGTTGAATTGCTGCACGCCGCGAAACGCCTTGCGTGAGCGCTCGAATGTGATGAAGGGCACCTCGAGGATCTTTAAAACCAATCGCGGAGAGCCTGGCCTGCGCCTGTTCGGAGGTGAGCTGATGAGTTTCTTCAGGTAACTTGGCTACCGCCGCAAGAAGAGGTCGATAGAAAAGGCGCTCATGGAGCTGCCGGACATCGAGTTTAATCTGCTGCCACCGTGCAATGGCAGCGACATCCGACGCAAAGATACCGGTCGCTCGGGCCAGAACACGCTGCCCGTCTGTATCTCGGGGCATAAGGTGGGTTCGCGAGAGGTCGCGAAGCTGCACGCGATGCTCCAGAAGCCTCAACATTCGATAATTTTCGGCAAAAGATGCTGCCTCATCGCGGCCAACGTACCCCGCCGCGGCAAGCGAACTGAGAGCCTCAAGCGTTCCACGCTGTCTCACGGATTCGTCGACAAGACCATGCACAAGCTGCAAAAGCTGAACCGTGAACTCGATGTCACGAAGGCCTCCGGGGCCCAACTTGATTTGATACTCGACATCCTCCTTGGGGATATTCTCGGTCACCCTTTGACGCATCCTCTGAACTTGCTCGACAAAGTTCGAGCGTGCAGCCGACGACCATATTTTTGGTGCGATTCCAGAAACGTATCGTTCGCCCAATTCAACACTGCCCGCAATAGGTCGAGCCTTCAGAAGGGCCTGAAATTCCCAGTCCTTGGCCCAACGGTCGTAATAGGCAAGGTGGGACTCAAGGGTGCGCACCAGCACACCGTCTTTGCCCTCGGGGCGTAAATTCGCGTCGATTTCCCACAATCCCGGCTCGACGCTCACCTCGTATACGTTGCGGCTTGTATGTTGCGCCAACCTTGTGGCAATAATGAGTGCCTTTTCATTGCTCAGCACTTCGGGGCTGCGAGACTCGCCAACATAGATAACGTCAACGTCACTGAGGTAATTTAGCTCACGCGCGCCGCACTTTCCCATGCCGATGACCGCAAGGTCAACCATGCCGATGTCTGACTTCGGGAAAAATTCCATAAGCTCAGTTCGCGCAACCGACAAAGCTGCCTCGATGGCGGCTCCCGCAATATCTGACAGTGCCGCGGTAACAGCTTCCACTTCATCAAGCGGGTTCTCAGAAACAAGGTCGTAGATTGAAATCTGCAAGAGAAGCTCACGGTAACTCCGGCGAAGATCGTCTCGAGCACGATCCCCCACACCGTCACTAAAACCTTCCACCGCACCGACAGAGGCCAGCAGAATACGTCGAGCCTCTTCAGCTGACGTCGGCAGGGACGGTTCCTTGCTGAACTCGGAAAGCACGTTTGGGTGGCGTTGGATGAATTCAGAAAGGCCTCGGGATCCCCCCAAGACGCGAATGAGGCGTTCCGCCGCAGGGCGGGATGGAAAAAGCGTCTCAAGCTCCCGAACGTTGGATTCGGCTAACCGTTCGAGCTCAACGAGTGCGCGATCTGGATCCGCAGCAAAATGAAAAACATCGAGAAGATATTGCACGTCGATCCCCAGCACACTGGAAACGGCGACAAGCTTGCCACGCGCGGAGCTAAGCTCCGAAAACCCCGCCCGAGCAATCAGGCTGAGGCTCACTGCCGGAGTCACGAATGTGTAACCTTAGAGCGATTCGAGATTGGTGCGCAACTCATAC
>JBLHYZ010000025.1:0-9068 GCA_047631115.1 Alpinimonas sp.
CTGGAGGCGAAGCCCGAAGGGAATACTGCCCGCCATATCTGCTTTGGAATGGGCAATGGCGACAGCGGCTGCCTTGCGGAAAATGTTCCCCTTGCCGCCCGCTTCGGCCTTTTGCTCCGCGGAGTTATAAACCTTTTCGAAGACACGAGGAACCGCGAGAAGAAAGGTAGGACGGAACGACTGCATGGCAGGGAGGAGACGTGTCGTGTCTGGCTGGTGGCCAACTTTAACGCCACCTTCGACACTCAAAATCGAGATGTATCGCGCAAAAATATGAGCCAGTGTGATGAAGAGCAACGTCGATGACTGTGGATTCACAACTTCGGGGATTGCCGCCCGAGCGTTGCGAGCAAGCTCAACAAAGTTGGAGTGGGTCAGAATGCAACCCTTGGGCCGACCTGTTGAGCCTGAGGTATAGATGAGCGTTGCGAGGTCACTCCCTATTGCGAGGTTGCGACGGCGTTCAATCTCGGAATCCTCAACGAGTTTGCCCGCTTCGACAAGTTTGTCGAGGTCATCAAGGTCCATCTGCCAGACGTTCTGAATGGATGGAAGCTCGGGGCGTACCTCATCGAATCGTGCGAAGTGATCTGGCGTCTCAACGATGAGAGCGACCGCTTCGGAGTCACTGAGGATCCAGAGGAGCTGGCTGGGGGCGCTGGTCTCGTAGACGGGGACGAGGGCTGCACCCGCGAACCACATGGCGAAGTCAATGAGTGTCCACTCATAGCGCGTCTTACACATGAGACCGACGCGGTCACCCGGCATGATGCCGGATGCAACGAAGCCTTTAGCGAGAGCAATGACCTGGGCGTGAAATTCTGACGCTGTGACATCGGTCCATGTTTCACCGTTGGGAACGGAAAACAGAGGAGCATTGGGGGTTTCACGAACACGATTTAGCAGTAGGTCTGTCGCGTTTGCTTGGGGGTCTGCGGTGACAATAGCAGGAACGTCAAAGTGAACCATGGCAACTCCTTCGGTGTTAGCTAAACTTTACTGGTCGGATATGGGGATTGCCCATTAAGAAAATGATAGGGGAAACCTATCTCGTTCCGCCGAAGAATATTGCTGATCCCGAGGAGTTTTTGACTGTGTATGCCGTGGGAATTGACATTGGTGGAACCAAAATTGCGGGCGCCGTCGTTGACAACGAGGGGAATATTATTGCCCAGGTTTCTCGGCCGTCTCCTGCGTCTGATGTCCAGGAAATGGAAGATACTGTCGTCGACATCATCGCCCAGCTTTCCCAGGGGCGTCGCATCGTTGCTGCGGGCGTCGCCGCCGCTGGCTTCATCAACGCCGATCAATCAACGATCTATTACGCCCCCAACATCGCGTGGCGGAATGAGCCATTGCGCGAGAAGTTGGAAAGACGCGTTCCCCTTCCGATCGTCATCGAGAATGACGCCAATGCCGCAGGCTGGGCCGAATATCGGTTTGGTGCTGGACGCAATGTGAGCCACATGACTCTGCTGACGATTGGGACGGGTGTGGGCGGCGCCATTATCGTCAACGGTGAACTGTTCCGCGGCGGTTTTGGGGCAGGAGCAGAAATCGGCCACATGCGCGTCGAGCGGGAGGGTTTGCTCTGCGGATGCGGTGCCCACGGTTGTATCGAGCAGTATGCGTCAGGACGGGCACTCCTCAGATTTGCTGCCGAAATGTCACACGACCCGGTCTTGGGCGGTAAGCTCGCTGCCTATCGCCAGCCAGACGGATCGATCGATCCAGCTGGACTGCGCCAGCTTCTTGAGGTTCGCGATCCGGGAGCCATGCGCGCACTTCGTTCCATAGGAGAGTGGCTTGGTATCGCTTGCGCCAGCTTGTCTGCCGTGCTGGACCCTCAGCTTTTTGTTTTCGGTGGTGGTGTCGCTGCTGCAGGAGAAGACCTTCTTTTTCCGATTCGAACCAGCTACCTGCAGAACGTTTCGGCAAGGGGATTTCACCCCGAGCCGGAATTTGCCATTGCCGAGTTTGTCAATGACGCAGGCGTTGTCGGGGCAGCTGATCTTGCCCGAAAGCACGCGGCAACCTTGTGACGCCGGAAGCCACGTCAAATGCTGGATAGGCTGAGCCTCGTTGAAAGGGTACGAACATGTTTTATTGGTTCATGAAGCACATTGTTGCTGGGCCCTTGCTCCGTGGAATTTTTCGCCCGTGGGTTTCTGGCACAGAAAATATTCCAGCGCAGGGTGGCGTGCTCCTAGCGAGCAACCACCTCTCTTTCGTTGACTCCATATTTTTGCCGCTCATCATCGAGCGCAACATGGTTTTTTTGGCCAAGAGTGAGTATTTCACTGGCAAAGGGATCAAAGGCTGGCTGACCAAGATGTTCTTCATCGGCACCGGAATGCTTCCTATCGATCGCTCAGGAGGCAAAGCTTCGGAAGCATCCCTCAACACTGGCTTGAGGGTCTTGACGGAAGGGCAGGTTCTTGGTATCTACCCGGAAGGCACCAGAAGCCCTGACGCAAAAATGTACCGGGGTCGCACCGGGATTGCTCGCATGATTCTGGAGTCGGGGGTTCCCGTAATTCCCGTGGCCATGATTGACACTGAGAAGGTCATGCCGATTGGTTCAAAATGGCCAAAGCTACGCAGAATTGGCATTATTTTTGGCGAACCGCTGGACTTTTCCCGTTTCGAAGGAATGGAGGGCGATCGTTTTATTTTGCGAGCCGTCACTGACGAGATCATGTATGAGCTGGCGGGGTTGAGTCAGCAGGAATACGTTGACGTCTATGCCAGTAGCGTCAAGGAAAAGCGACCGAGCCTTTCTCGATAGGCTTGTAGATATTCGGTTGTACCGAATCCTCACTTCTATAGAAACAGGTTCCTCTCGTGGTTATCTCTGCCGAACCAAACATTGCCGCCGACGCGTCAGTGATTGCCGGTCTAGATTATTGGCGTGAACTTCCTATTAAGCAGCAGCCACAGTGGCCAAATGCCGACGCTGTTGCTGTAGCCAGTGCCAAAATTGCGAGCTACCCACCACTAGTTTTTGCCGGCGAAGTCGATACATTGCGTGACCGCCTGGCATCGGCAGCTCAGGGTCATGCTTTCCTTTTGCAGGGCGGGGATTGCGCCGAAACGTTTGCGGGCGCCAACGCCGAGCAGATTCGTAATCGAGTAAAAACTGTTCTGCAAATGGCTGTTGTTCTGACCTATGCAGCCGAGATGCCTGTGATCAAAATGGGCCGCATGGCGGGACAGTTTGCCAAGCCTCGATCGAGCGACAACGAGACTCGTGACGGCGTCACGCTTCCCGCTTACCGCGGCGACATCGTCAACGGATACGACTTCACTCCGGAGTCACGCGAGGCGAACCCTGAAAGGCTTGTTCAGGGGTACAACACTGCCGTCGCAACCCTCAATTTGATTCGTGCGTTCACCCAGGGTGGCTTTGCAGACTTGCGCGAGGTCCACAACTGGAACAAGGGGTTCATCTCGAATCCCGCAAACGCTCGTTATGAGAAGCTTGCCGGCGAGATTGACCGCGCGATCAAATTTATGTCTGCCTGTGGCGCAGACTTCGAAGCGCTCAAGCGAACCGAATTCTTCGTCTCTCATGAGGCGCTGCTCATGGACTACGAACGCCCCATGACGCGCATTGATTCGCGCACGGGAACGCCGTACAACACGTCAGCTCACTTTGTCTGGGTCGGTGAGCGCACCCGTGAATTGGAGGGTGCACACGTCGACTTCCTCTCTCGCGTTCGTAACCCCATTGGTGTGAAGCTGGGCCCCAGCACGAGTGGCGATGACGCACTCAGGCTCATTGACAAGCTTGATCCGAACCGCGAACCTGGTCGGCTGACCTTCATTACGCGAATGGGGGCCGGTAAAATTCGGGATACTTTGCCACCCCTGCTGGAGGCTGTGAAGGCCAGTGGAGCAACGCCATTGTGGATCACAGACCCCATGCACGGAAACGGCATGACAACCCCCAATGGCTTCAAGACCCGTCGTTTTGATGACGTTGTCGACGAGGTCAAGGGGTTCTTCGAAGCCCACCGTGCCGTCGGAACATTCCCTGGGGGAATCCACGTTGAGCTCACCGGTGATGACGTGACGGAGTGCCTGGGCGGTTCGGAGAAGCTCGATGAGGCCTCGCTAGCTACCCGCTATGAGTCCCTGTGTGATCCTCGACTGAACCACAAGCAGTCACTGGAACTGGCATTCCTCGTTGCCGAGGAACTCGGTCGCAGCAAATAGATTTCTTGTTACTAGCCGTCGTTACGAATCTCAATGGTTGAACCGCGCTTGACGCGTTCGCCCGCTGATGGATTTTGAACTGTTACTTCCAGTCGGTTGTACCAAATCGCCGGGACGTTGGTCGTGAAACCAAAACCTTCTTTTTGCAACTTTTCTGAAGCCTGAGTGATCGTGAGTCCCATGACATTGGGCACCTCGACGAGGTCTTCGCCCTTGGAAACGTCGAGCCCTATCGTTGCTCCGGGCCGAATGGCCCCTTCCGGAACAGATTGGGAGATGACTCGCCCCTTGTCTACGCTGTCGCTAAACGACTCTGTTGGTGCAGAGACCAGCAAGCCAACCGAGACCAACCTCTCTGTGGCCTCGGCAGTGGAGAGTCCGACGACACTCGGAATTGCTCCCACGGAGACGACAAAACTCATCTCGGCGCCCTCTGGGTATTCTGCCGGCAAGGGGGTCCCTGCTCCATCCAATGCTTCGATGACGTGCCCTAAGACAACATCTGCCGAGAACTGGCTGACGGAGTCGCCAACCACAAACCCCGTCGATGTGGCAAGCTCCTCAGCGGCGGCCTCTGCTAAATCGGAGAAATCAGGAACGGACAAGATCTTGGGTCCAGTTGAGACGAAAATTGTGATGACGGATCCTTTAGCGACGAAGGCGCCTTCTGCAGGATTAGTGGCAAGGGCGAGGCCCGCCGGTACGGCAATGTCGCTTCTGTCAACGAGAGAAGTCCTGAACTCCTGTGCCTCAAGGAGAGCGACGGCTTGCTGCGAAGTCTGACCGGCAACTGGAGGAATCAGCACAAGGGACCCGGGTCCGGAGCCAAAGTACCAGCCCGTTCCACCGGCCAAGGCGGCGAAGATGACGACTAGCGCCAGAAGCCAGGCTCCACGGTTTCGACGGGTTGTGGCATATGTACTCAGCGTAGAAACAGGGTTGGCGGGACGAGACCGACCGGCGTGAGCGGCGGCCAAGACACTTTCGGTAATGACCCGGGTGTCGTCGTCATCCATGGTCATGGTGCCTGCCGGCATGACCATGGTCTGCTGAGCCGTCATGTCAGACCGGGAATTGCCCGAACGAATGCTGGGCTCAGCCTCGAGAAGACGGTCTAGCAACGCCCCGGCGTTTTCTGGACGATCGTCGGGTGAGCGGTTGGTGGCCCACGTGACGATGTCGTCAAGGGAAGCAGGCACATTGGCATTCACAAGCGACGGGCGAGGAACCTTTTCGTTGGCATGCTGATAAGCGACCTGCATGGGTTGTTCGCCAATAAATGGCTGAACACCGGTCAACATCTCATAGAGCATGATGCCCACCGCGTAGATATCGCTTCGGGCGTCGGCAACGCCGCGGGTGAGCAACTCGGGGGAGAGGTAAGCAATCGTTCCCAGTAGAGCTTGCCCAGTGGCCGTGTTGGCGGTCGTGGCGCGGGCTAATCCGAAGTCACCTAGTTTGATGCGACCGTCATCGGCAAGAAGAACGTTCTCTGGTTTCAGATCCCGGTGCACGATGCCGGCTTCGTGGGCAGCGGCGAGGCCGCGAAGCACGGCGTCCATGATGTCAAGGGTTTGCTCGGGGGTGAGTTTTCCGTAATCTTTGAGAAGGTCGCGCAGTGTTATTCCGGGGAGGTATTCCATGACCATGTAGGCCATGTCTGAGTCTTGCCCTTGGTCGTAGACGTTGACAACATTTGGATGCGCCAGTCGGGCGGCAGAACGGGCCTCCTGCACAAAACGTGCTTTGAAAGCACTGTCGTCGGCGAGGTGACCGTGCATTATCTTGACCGCAACACGACGCTCGAGCCGCAAATCTGTTGCAAGATAAACCGTTGCCATCCCACCACGGGCAATGCGTGACGTGACCTGGTATCTGCCGTCGATTAGCCGACCAATCATGGGGTCGGTCGGTGCAGAGTTCACAACGTTAAGTTTAGGCAGGGTCTCTGGGGTTTCCTGACAGAAACACCGGCGTGCAAAGAGCGGCCCGTGCGCTGGGGGATCTGTAACTAGGAAGCTGCAGACTCCGCTGGTAATTCGCCCATTCCTTCCACGTTGGGAATGACCAGTCGTTGTCCAACGATCAGTCTGCTCGACTTGTCGAGCCCGTTGGCCGTCATGAGCGCGCGCGGCTGCACCCCGAAGGAGCGACCGATCATCTCCAACGTATCGCCGGCGTCAACACGGTGTCTCGTGATGGAGGGAGACATGGTGGGCGCGCTGGTTCCACTTGTCGAACGGGGAATGTCGAGTTGTTGGTCGGCGAAAATCAGCGTTCTCCAGCTCAGTCCGTTCGCTGCCAGTAGCTCCGCGGTAGAAATGCCCGCATTGGCGGCAATTTGGCTGACCGTATCCCCCTCAGAAACCGTATATTTACCCCCGCGGAATGCTAGCGCCGGGATGATCCGGAAGGCACCATGAATTGAAGGTGCGATTAATTTTGCTTTAAGGCCTTTCTCTGCACGCGGGTTTTCTGTTACGTGCGCGCCCGGGGAGCCCGGGGCGCCAAAGACGACGGCGATCAAAGCAGTCAGTGCGAGCGGAACGGAGACGATGGACAGGCGCGGCTTTCTTGGGCGGGCTGTCATTGAGGGGGTCGACGGGTCCGCGTGGTTGGAGCGAAACTTTCGCTCGGACATAAGGACGCCTTTCCTCGGCACTGAATGGCAATAAGTTTCTATCTTTACTTGAAGGTTTTGGACAAACGTCGCCGGCGTGGCGAAAATACTGTCCCAGACGTGGAAAGCTTGATCTGTGTTGAACGAATCGATCTCTCCCACTGTGTGGCTAACAATCCCTGACCTCGTCGGACGGATGGATCTCAGTCCCAGCCGAATCCGTCGGCTTATTGATGACCACACTCTTGCAGCAAAGCGCGTCGATGGAATCCTCTGTATTCCGGAGTCGTTTCTCGACGGGACAGAGGCCCGCCCGGAGCTGCGTGGCACCATCACCGTCTTGATCGACCAGGGCTACAAGGGCGACGACGTCGTTGATTGGCTTATTTCCTATGAGGAGAGCTTAAAAGCCACTCCCATTGACGCACTGATTGCTGGCCGTAAGGCCGAGGTTCGTCGAATCGCGCAAGCACTGGCCTAGGTCGACCGAAGAACGATCGAAGAACGATCGAAGAACGGACACGGCGGTTTTTGCGAACGTTTTTTAGCTGCTTCGTTTCGTGACTCCGTCAGCGAGTGCGAGCAGCTCGGCCGCCGTAGCTTCGGCAAAGCCGCTGTTATTGAGAGCTTGCCTGGCCACGGCAACATTCTCCGTGATGAGGTCTTCAATCTGGTCCACGGCGCCGCTGGAAACGAGCATTTCCCGCATGGTGGCGACGCTTTCTTCGCTGAGGTCGTTGCTTCCCAAGAGTTGGTCCATCACGGATACGTCGGAAGCAGCAAGTTCGCGCTGAGCTAAAGCGATAAGAACGGTGCGCTTTCCCTCGCGGAGGTCGTCGCCTGCGGGCTTGCCGGTGACGCTGGGATCACCGAAGACCCCCAAAAGATCGTCGCGCAGCTGGAAGGCAATTCCCAAGGGGAGACCAAAAGCGCGCAAGATGGAGATGTCCGCATCGGAAGCACCAGCAAGTAATGCGCCGATAACAAGGGGTGCCTCAACGGAATACTTTGCTGATTTGAAGACGACAACCCGGTGAGCTCGGGGGAGCGCTTCGAGTTTGTCAATGCTGGGCCACGCGCGTTCCTCGACAATGTCGAGATACTGACCCGCCGTCACGTCGAGACGCATTCGGTCGAATTCTTGGCGAGAGCGAAGGGCTGCTGCATTGTCCACCGCACCGAGTAATCCCACTGACATCAGCTCGTCGCTTAAAGCCAAGAGGAGATCCCCGAAAAGCAACGCTGCGGAGTTGCCGAAATCAGCGCTCGGACCCGCCCAACGAGCTGTGACATGCACGTCTTCAAAGCGACGATGGGCGGAGGGCGCTCCGCGTCGGGTGTCGGACTTATCCATGATGTCGTCATGTACAAGTGCGGCTGCGTGAAAGATCTCCAGAGCACCGGCAACATCGATGGCAAAATCAGGTATTTTGCTGGTCTGTGTTCTAAAACCCATCAGCGCAAACTGCGCGCGAAATCGCTTGCCGCCGCTGAGAAATTGCCGAGAAAAATCAATAAATGGCACCAGGTCAGGTCCAAGAGAGCGCAGACTTAATTCGCGTTCGCTAATAAAGTCATCGATCCGGGTATTTACACGGCTCACCCAGTGGTTTCTGTTTAGCACGTGCCTAGCCTATCCAGCACGTGACGGTTAGAATGGTCTTCAGCTCATTTCGCATTTATTTGTAGTCAAGGAGAACAGCATGCCACTGTCAGAGCATGAACAGCGCCTCCTCGATGAAATGGAGCGGGGGCTTTACGGTCGAGAGGCCGACGTCGTGCTTGCTCCCACGAGTGAGTCCCTTCGCCCCAACTACCGCGCAATCGTCATTGGCGTCTTGGTTGTGGCCGTTGGCTTGGGTGCTCTGGTCGTCGGAGTGATAACACAGATGGTCGTGGTGGGTGTTATTGGATTTGCTGTGATGTTCACCGGCGCGCTTGTTGCCGCTCGTCCGGCTGCCCCTCTGGTGCCGGACTCTCTTTCCGACATCGGTCGCACCAGCGGAAAATCGGGTAAAAACAAGGCCAAAGGGTCGGCGACATTCATGCAGCGCATGGAGGCCCGCTGGGACGATAGGCAGGATGGCCGCTTGTAACACCGTGGCCCACCGAGCACCACGCACCACGTAACCGACCTTCGGGTCGGTTATTTTTTTGCCCGAAATGTGCATTCAACGCGCCATTTCCCTCCACCGCTGACGCCCATTGTTTGCTTGAGTAAAAAGACACA
>JBLHYZ010000026.1:0-8962 GCA_047631115.1 Alpinimonas sp.
AACATTTCCCCATGTCATGCATCCGGTTCAACACACCCGCCCAACTTCGTCAACTTGAAGAACTTCGCGGCGACAAAAGCAAACGCGACGTCTCCATTGCCCAGTTTCTTTCGCCAGAAATCACGGAGTCGAAGATTCTGCGTGTACGGGCCATTGCCAAGGATAAAAACCCCAAGATTCGCGAGAGTGCAGCACTGGGCTACCACACGCCCGAAGACGTCATGTGGGAACTCGCCAAAGACAAAAACGAGGGAGTGCGCGTCTGCGTCGCCCGCAACGAGACGACACCCTGCGAGATTCTTCGCTACCTAGGCAACGACAAAAGCGAACAGGTGCGTAGCTGGGTAGCGGTCAACTTTTTCGTGCCGGAAGACGTGATGGAACTCCTCGCCACCGACAAGAGCGAGACCGTTCGCAAGCTCGTTGGCTGGAAGGCTTCGCTAGCACAGGAAGCTCTCGTCACAGCGTAAGTGTTTTTACCCAATCAAAAAAGCCCGGACCAAAGTGGTCCGGGCTTTTTTGTTTGTAATGTTGTGAAATTTCACACCTGTGCGCGAAAGGGGACTTGAACCCCTACGTCCTTTCGGACACTAGCACCTCAAGCTAGCGCGTCTGCCATTCCGCCACCCGCGCAGGTTTTGAAGCCGAAGCAACAAGACTCGAGACTATCACGAATCGAAGTACGGTTAAGTCATGTCCACCAATATTGAGAAAGATTCTCTCGATGAGACGGCCCGCATTGCACGGGATCTCATTCGTTTTGACACCTCGAACTTTGGTTCGGGAAAAAGCAACGGCGAGACCGAGGCTGCAGAATATGTTGCGGCTTATCTTGAGAATCTCGGGCTCACTCCCACTCTGTTCGATGCGGCCCCTCGCCGCACGAGTGTTGTCACGCGCATTGCCGGGCGGGATTCAACGAAGCCGGCCCTTGTCGTGCACGGTCATCTCGACGTGGTTCCCGCTGACGCTGAGAACTGGTCGGTGGACCCTTTCGAGGGTGTTGTGAAAGATGGCATGCTGTGGGGACGCGGCGCCGTCGACATGAAAAATATGGACGCCATGATTTTGACGTCCCTCAGTGACATTTTGGGCAGCGGAGAGCTACCCGAACGTGACCTTGTTGTCGCATTTTTCGCTGACGAAGAAAACGGGGGAGCATTTGGCTCCCATTACCTTGTGAACGAGCATCCCGAACTCTTTGCCGGCGCGACCGAGGCCATCAGCGAAGTCGGCGGTTACTCTGTCGACCTCAACGGGAAAAGTGCCTACTTGGTGCAAACGGCGGAGAAGGCGATGCTGTGGATTCAGCTCATCGCTCGGGGTCCAGCTGGTCACGGTTCCCTCATGCACCCGCAGAACGCTGTTACACGGCTTGCTGAAGCCGTGGCTCGCTTGGGGCGGCATGAGTGGCCATTGAGACTCACCCGCACCACAGATGAGCTTCTGACAAAGGTGGCGGCCATTCTTGAAACCGACATCACGAAGGTTGGTCATGAGCAGGTGGCGATTGCCACCGGAAACTCGAGCAAATTCATCCTGGCTACTTTGCGCACGACAGCGAACCCCACTGTGCTCACCGCTGGCTACAAGCACAATGTCGTGCCTGATCGGGCATCAGCGCTCATTGACGTGCGCACTGCTCCTGGGGACGAAGCCGCGACCCTTGCCGCGATTGCGGAAATTGTGGGTCCAGATATCGAGATTGTGGTGAGCCACCAGGACATCGGCCTCGAAACGACCCTCGACGGTGATCTCGCGGACCACATGACATTATCGCTGTTGAGGTTTGACCCCGGTGCGCACGTGTTGCCGTACATGCTGTCGGGTGGCACCGACAACAAGGCCCTCGCCAAATTAGGCATCCGAGGATTCGGGTTCGCGCCGCTCAAACTTCCGAGGGATTTTGATTTTCCCTCCATGTTTCACGGCGTGGACGAGCGAGTCCCTCTGGACGCGTTAGTGTTTGGCAGGGCTGTTCTCACGGACCTGCTCCGCACGTACTAAACCCCCACCTCAACTTTTTTTAGACACGCCTTGTGGCGGTCTCCTTCGCGAAAGAAAATCCATGGGATTCCTCGAAGCCATCATTCTCGGACTTGTTCAAGGGCTCACCGAGTTCATTCCTGTTTCAAGCTCTGCACACTTGCGCATTCTCGGTGAATTCCTCCCCAATGCGGGCGACCCCGGCGCCGCATTTACGGCGATTACCCAACTGGGCACCGAGACCGCTGTTCTCCTGTATTTCTGGCGCGACATCGTGCGCATTGTAAAAGCGTGGGCAGGTTCACTCGTGGGCCGCGTTTCCCGCCGAGACGAAGATGCCCGCATGGGTTGGCTCATCATTATCGGCTCGTTGCCAATTGTTATTCTCGGGGTTCTCTTTCAAAATGAGATTGAAACAACGCTTCGCTCGCTCTGGATCGTAGCGGGCACCCTGATTGGCTTTGGAATTCTGCTCGGTGTGGCCGACGTTCTCGGGCGCAAGACCAAAAACCTCAATCAGGTCACGGTTGGGCGCGGAATCATCTTCGGCCTTGCCCAAGCACTTGCCCTCATTCCTGGAGTTTCTCGCTCAGGCGGAACAATAACCGCCGGACTCTTCATGGGCTTCAGCCGAACAGCAGCAGCCCGCTACTCGTTCCTCTTGGCAATTCCTGCCGTTTTCGGCAGCGGGCTTTATCAACTCATCAAGAGCTTCGGGGAGCCATCCGTCTTTGGCCCCTTGGAAACGTTGACCGCGACCGTGGTTGCCTTCTTTGTGGGCCTCGCCATCATCGCCTTCTTGATGAACTGGCTCGGTAAACACAGCTTCTTGCCGTTCGTGATCTACCGCATCGTTCTTGGGCTCGGGCTCGTCGTCTTGCTGAGCACAGGAGTGCTCCAGCCGTACTAGGCCGAACTAGGCCTTCCTAGGCCTTACTGGGTATTGCGAGGCCTGCCCGGCTAACTAAGCCTTGGGGGGACCAGCCGGGCCAATGGTACCTGATGGTCCGCCAAAACCGGTGGGGCCATTCGAGTCGGGCTTGTCTTCACTACGAAGAAACCGTTCGAACTCCTGAGCAATGGATTCACCCGTGGCTTGGGGGGAGTCAACAACGTCGCGGGCCTGTTCGAGCTGCGTGATGTAGGCCGTCATGTCTTCATCGTCCTGCGCCAGCTTGTCGATGTTCTTTTGCCACTCGGCTGTGTCTTCAACAAGCGTTCCGCGGGGGATGACAACGTCAACAATCTCTTCGAGCTTGTCGATCAAGGCCAGCGTTGCCTTGGGGCAGGGCCCGTGGTGAACGTAATGGGGAACGGAAGCCCACACCGAGACGGTGGGAATTCCAGCGGATTCGGCGGCGATGGCCAAAACACTCAAAATGCCCACGGGGCCCTCGTAGGTGCTGCGTTCCACTTCAAGCTGCGAGCGCACCTGAGCATTGTCGCTCGAGACGAAGGTGGGTACCGGTCGGGTGTGGGGAACATCCGCCAACATGGCCCCCAGAAAAACCATTCCGCTGATGTCGGCGGCGAGCGCAACATCCATGATTTCTGTCACAAACGTCTGCCAGTTTCGTGAAGGTTCCACTCCCTGCAGTAGGTAAATATTGGCGGTATTGGTGCCCGTAACGTTCAACATTGGCTCGTCTACAGGCTCAGGAAGGGACTGACCTGGAACCAACGGGGAATACATGGTGGATGTTGGCCAGGCAAGAGTGCGATTGCCATCGTCATCGAAGCCAATCGATGGCCGATTGAACTGAAAGTCGTAGTAAGTTTCGGAATCTACCGAGATGAGCGGGACAACCTCAAGCTGTTCTTGCAGTGTGCGAACAGCGGAGCTCGCTGCGTCTCCCGCGTCGTTCCAGCCCTCGAAGGCCACAACGAGCAGACGCCCGCGAAAAACCTTGTCTGTTTCACTCACTTTGCCTGGCCTCATCTCGTTTGCGTGCACTTCAAAGGATACGACCTACCGCCGACTGTAGGCTTGAGAGCTGTGACTACTGAACGAAATACCCCCGTGTATAAACCGGCCGCTGTCCTCTGGGACATGGACGGAACCATCGTCGACACCGAGCCCTACTGGATTGTGGCCGAAATTGAGCTTGTCGAGAGCTTCGGTCAGGCGTGGACCCACGCGGACGGCATCAGTCTTGTGGGTAACGGCCTCCACGTCACTGCCGCCAAATTGCGTGAGCGCGGCGTGGACCTTTCTGGTGATGAGATCATCCAACGCCTCACGACGCGCGTTGTCGAGCAACTCGAAATTGCCGTGCCCTGGCGCCCCGGCGCTCTCGAGCTACTCACCGAATTGGCGGCCGCTGGTATCCCTCAAGCCCTCGTCACTATGTCCTTCGAGCGCATGGCGAACCGCATCGCCGAGCTCATTCCCGGACAGCCCCTTTCGCAGATTGTTGCCGGCGACCATGTCACCTACCCCAAGCCTCACCCCGAGGCTTACCTCTTAGGCGCTTCCCGTCTTGGAGTAGACGTCACCCAGTGTGTCGCCATTGAGGATTCACCTTCGGGCCTGGGCTCGGCACGCACTGCCGGAACCGTTGCCATCGGAGTGCGCCACCTGGTCGACCTCACCCCGGACATGGGATTTGCCCTGCTGCCCACTCTTGCCGGCGTCACCGCCGACGATCTTTTTCAGTTGTATTCCCAAGCACAAGAGGTCAGCAAATGAGCGACACCACAAACGCTCGTTTTCTTCCCGGCCCTTTTCGGCCGGGGGACCGCTGCCAGCTCACTGACCCCAAGGGGAAGCTAAATACCTTTACCCTTCAGGTCGGCGGCGAGTATCACACCCATCGTGGTGCCATTAGGCACGACGACATCATCGGCGTGCCCGATGCCTCGGTGGTTCTCAACACCGTGGGCGTTCCCTACCTGACCCTGCGCCCGCTGCTCATTGACTTCGTCATGTCGATGCCCCGCGGTGCCGCCATCATTTATCCCAAAGAGGCACAAGCCATTCTGGGGCAAGCCGACATCTTTCCCGGAGCTCGAGTTGTCGAGGCTGGGGTAGGGTCCGGAGCCCTGTCGCTGTGGCTCCTTCGCGCCATTGGCCCCACCGGCCATTTGTTTTCCTACGAGCGTCGCCAAGAATTCGCCGATGTGGCAATTGCTAACGGCAGCACCTTTCACGGCTACGACCCAGAGAACTGGACCGTCACCGTGGGAGACCTCGTTGAATCGCTTCCCTCGACCGTGCCTGATGGGACCGCCGACCGCGTGATTCTTGACATGCTCGCGCCCTGGGAGTGCGTAGACGCTGTTTCTGACGTGCTCGTTCCTGGCGGAATCCTGCTCTGCTACGTGGCCACGGTCACACAACTTTCACGTGTGGTGGAGGCATTGCGCGCTTCTGGCAACTTCACTCACCCTGCCTCCAGCGAAACCCTTGTGCGCACCTGGCATGTTGAAGGTCTTGCTGTTCGCCCGGATCACCGCATGATTGGGCATACTGCCTTTTTGGTCACCGCGCGCCGCCTTGCCCCGGGTGCCATTCTGCCCGATCTGAAGCGTCGTCCCTCCAAGAGTGACTTCACCGATGAAGATGTCGAAGTTTGGACGCCCGGAGCCCTAGGTGGCCGCGAGATGAGCCCCAAGAGCCTGAGAAAGCGTGTTCGCGCCGCAACAGAGAGTTCCGACCTCGCAAAGGCGCCCGTGAGTGATTCGTCAACGATTACCCCGTAACGGGGCCGATACAATTAGGGAAAGCGGATGTGCTTAAAAGCAGACGTCCGAACTTCCAAATTTTTGACTCTTGAAGCGAGGCCCTCGTGCGCAAATCTGTAGCGCTTATTGCATCCGTCACTCTCATCGCCGCGCTGTCAGCATGTTCCGCAGACGGTGGCGCCGCTGCTAACTGCACGACACGGGCTCAAACTGGGTCGGCTACGCAGGCGCTCAGCATCACCGGTGGTTTTGGTACTTCTCCCACCGTTGTCTTCCCGCAGCCGTTGACCACCTCGACAACCCAGCGTGAAGTACTCACTGAAGGCACCGGAGATATTGTCACGCTGGGCCAGACCGTCACCATCGAGTATTCGATCTATGACGGCGCAACCGGCACTGCCTTGCTCGAGTCTCCCTTTGACCGCACCACCACTGGCCCCGTTCCTCTGCTCGACACGACTCTTCCCGGAATAGTGAAGGCACTCGAGTGCCTTCCGGTCGGCACGCGTGTTGCTGCCGCCATTGCGCCCGCTGATGCCTATGGCGCGGCCGGTTACCCCCAAGCGGGAGTCGGCCCAGATACGACACTGGTTATCATCGCCGACATTGTCGGGGTTGCTTTGGCGAAAGCCAACGGGGTGAGCCAGCCGGCAGTTGACGGCTTCCCCTCTGTCGTCCTCAATGAAGACGGTGTTCCGGGAATCACGATCCCCAAGACGGACGCTCCCACCGAGTTCGAGCTGGCCGTCTTGAAAAAGGGCGATGGTGCCGTCGTCAAAAAAGGCGCAACTGTGACAGTTCACTACACGGGTGCGCTCTGGTCTGACAACAGCATCTTCGACTCGAGTTGGACAAAGGGGGCTCCCGTTTCGTTTAACCTCGAGCAAGTTGTGCCTGGATTCACTCAAGCCATCGAGGGCCAGACAGTGGGATCGCAAGTCATCGCGATCATTCCTCCGGCGCTCGGCTACGGCGACCGAGAGAATGCTGGGATTCCGGCGGGTTCAACTCTGGTCTTTGTCATCGACATCCTCGAAACAAACTAGGCCTTTTTTCGCAATGGTGCGCGTGGATGAGCGGCTCTTCTCGCTCATTCTCGCCCTCATTGCTTCGAGACACGGACTCACCAAAGACCAAATTCTGTCGACGGTTTACGGTTATGCCCCCGGTTATGTAAGCGGTTCATCCAGGGCCGCTGTGCAAGCAAACGCATCGCTGGATCGTATGTTTGAGCGTGACAAAGACGCCGTTCGCGAGATGGGTGTCATCATCGAAATGTTGACGCAGCTCGACGATATAGAGGACAACAAGATCCAGAGGTACCGCATCTCCGAGGAGGCCTACGAGCTGCCCGCGGATCTGCGGTTTTCTCCTCGCGAGATGGCGCTCCTCGAGCTGGCTGCGAGTGCCTGGCGCGAGGGGTCACTTTCGGCAGAGTCTCGCCACGCTCTCACCAAACTCATTTCCCTGGGCGTGAGCGCCGACAGTCAACTCCTCGGCGTCGCCCCTCGGATCCGCACCGATGATCGAGCCTTCGACGCGTTGCAGGAGATTCAGAACGCTTCGGGCATCGCTGTCTTTAGCTACATCAAGCCCGGCGATACCCAAGCCCGCGAGCGCACAGCTGCACCACTCGGGCTTACTCATTGGCAAGGCAGCTGGTACGTGCTGGCCTTTGACGGTGACGCGCAAGCCGAACGAACGTTTCTGTTGTCCCGCATCGTTTCCGAGGTGCGAAAAGTCGCCAACAAGACACATGAGAGAGTGCCAGAGTCCTTCGCCTCACGACTACACGCCGAACTAGATGAGCGCGCCTTGGGCTCTGAAGCAGCCGTTATGGTTTCTCCCAACACCGACGCCTTTTTGCGCCTGGGCTCCCGCCATGGCCCAGCTGTTGACGACTACCTGATGGTTCCCTTCGCAGACATAGATCTTCTTGCCGATGAACTGGCCAGTTATGGCAGTGATGTCACTGTAATTTCCCCGCCAGAGCTGATCAAAAATGTCTTGTCGAAGCTCGCCATTGTGCGCTCCCAACACGGGGGAGTGCCGCTTTCATGACGACGCCCAAGACTCCGTCTGCTCACCCTCCCGCCACAGTGGCCAAAGCGCCCAAATTGGGTGCCACCGATCGCGTCACGCTCTACTTGGCTCTCGTGCCGTACCTTCTAGAGAACTCACCCGTATCGGTCGCGGACGCTGCAGCGAGGTTCCGGATTTCTCCAGCGGAGATGCGAGACCTCGTGGGCAAGCTTTCCAACCTCGGGATTCCTGGCGCCGAGGGTTATTATCTCCCCAATGACCTCTTTGAGATCAATTTTGATCTCTTCGATGAGCGCGACATTATCGACCTCGTCAATGCTGTCGGCGTTGATTCGACCCCCAGACTTTCCGGGACCGAGGCGGCGACACTGGTCGCAGGCCTGCAATTCATATCAGGCGTCGTTGCACGGGATGAACGAGGCTCTGTCACCGCACTCATAGAAAAGATTGGACTGGGTGCCTCTGCGCATCCGTCAAATATTTTTGTGGATACTCCCGAGCCACCAGTCAGCATCACCACACTTCGCTCCGCGTTTTCACAGGACAAACAGGTCAGTTTCAACTACCGAAACACTCGTGGAGAATCTGAGAACCGCTCCGTTTCTCCCCTTCGGTTAGACCTTGTGGGGGACACCTGGTATCTCCGAGCGTGGTGTCATTTGCGCGATGCTCTGCGCACTTTTCGCCTCGACCGCATGGATAACGTCCTCATCACGGCAATCGCCATAACGAACTCCCACAAGAACGTTTCCCTGCCAGACGCTTTGTTCGATGCTCGCGATACAGACGTGCAAGTAGTCGTGCGATTGGCGGAGTCGGCCCTCCCGCTCATCGCGGAGTATCGGCCGCGAGTCCACAGCGCTGCAGCAGATGGCGACGTGCTCGCGACCATTCACTTTGCTCACCTCACAAACGTGGCCAAACTCGTGACAAGGTACCCCGGTATTTTGCGCGTGATAGAGCCTCCCGAGGCCATCGCTGCGGTGGCGCAATATGCTGATGATGCCATGAAGCAATACGCTCAACCCTGATCTTTCACAGGCTGTTTGCCAGCATCCGGGGTAAGGTTAAACAACGATTGGGACCACAGCGGTCACTCAACCAAAGGAATATTTCATGGGCATCTTTGGAAACGCTTTCACCGGCTGGCACCTGCTCATCATCATTGCCGTCGTCGTTTTGTTGTTCGGCGCACCGAAGCTCCCCGGCATGGCACGAAGCCTGGGCCAGTCCATGCGCATCTTCAAAT
>JBLHYZ010000027.1:0-8904 GCA_047631115.1 Alpinimonas sp.
GGGTCTTGTCTCACAATAAGCGAAAGCCTGCGCGCGGCCCGCTCGGCGAAGCTCACCCAGAAGCGATATTTAACGGCGTTCAAGGGGTAGTCCCACACGCCGATGTAGTCGGTAACGACCGGTGAAAAGCTGGTCTTGAACAAGCCAATTCCATAAAACGGATGCTCCGTGTCGGCCAGTTCATCGGCGGCCGGCGACCCGCACAAATCGTGCAAAACGCTGCCGCGTGACCGAGCCCACGTCATGACCTCGAACTGCATGAGGTGACTTGCGCCGTAGCCGGTCTTCTTGCGCAGCGAGGCGCCGTCTTTGTAGGTGCTGCGATTGCCAAAAATCATGGCAAAAGCGCCGGCAACGAGCTGGCCCTCGAAGTAAGCGAAGAAAAGCTGACCGTGTCCGGAAGCCTCGAACCGTTTCCAAAAGCTGGTGTAATACTCGCGCGACCGAATGCCGAAGGCACCTTCAGCGGTGTCGGCGAGAAGACCGAACATGAGCTCGCAATTCTCGTCCGTGGCCGAGACCTGCTCTACTGTGACGCCATCGCGCCGGGCGCGGTTGATAGCGTACCGAGCCTTCTGCCCAATCCTTTTGAGCAGTTCATCGTCTACCGTGCCATCGATCACTGCGCCAGGGGTGGGAGACACGTCGACAATAACGGTCGAGGAATTGGGAATCACCGGCAACGTCTCCACAAAACCTTCACCAACGAGATCGGCTCGAACTGCAGCGCGGGCGGCAACCACTTCGGCGGCCAGTTCTGCGGCCAGTTCTGCAATGATCGCCCCCTGCTGGTTGTCGTCGGTTGCAGCGGCTGAAACATAAGTCTCCAGCCCGCCAGCAGCCTGCTGAAAGGTGAGCCGTGGCTCGATCTTGAGCATGAAAGCGCCGTTATCCTTGGCGAAATCAGCAAGGATGCGTGTGACCCACACGACCTCCGCGACGGTCGCCAAGCCCGGACCCTTGGGTAAATACCAGAGCTTGCCAACGAACGGGACACTTTTTTCGTGAACGGTAAACGCCATCGCCCACGGGTTTGCGCCGGCGAGCCACACGGAATCCTCGCCCGTTCCAACTTTGTCGTTATCGAGCTCGTTGCCGGACACAACCACGTAGCGAGGCGTGTAGTGCCCTAGACGCTTCTGCTCGGCATAGTCGCGGGAACGCCAGACATCTCCCCCATCGGGGTTGGCGAGGATGAGATCATCCCACCGCGCCAACTCGGCGGCAGTAGCGAAGTTAATCGTGACTGCTGTCCCCATGTTTAGGCCTCAATGACCAGCGGCACGATCATGGGGCGACGACGGTAGCCCTTGCTCACCCATTGACCCACGGTGCGACGAATGATCTGCTGCAAGGCGTGACTGTCGCGTGTGCCGTTTTGTGCGGCCGTAGCGAGCGCCTTGGCAATAGCCGGCTTGACGGTGTCGAAGACGGTGTCATCTTCGGCAAAGCCCTTGGCATGGATCTCGGGGCCCACAATGATCTTGCCGGTGGCAGCGTCCACAACCACAATGATCGAGATGAAACCCTCTTCGGCCAGAATGCGGCGGTCCTTGAGGTCGGCATCCGTAATTTCACCGACGCTGGAACCATCGACGTAGACGTACCCGACATCAATTTGACCCACGATGCGAGCAACGCCGGCACGCAGATCAATAACGGATCCATCATCGGCCAGCAAGACGTTCTCGGCAGGAATTCCTGCTTCAATAGCAAGGTTCGCATTGGCAACCAGGTGACGGTACTCGCCGTGAACCGGCACCACATTCTTGGGCTGCAAGATGTTGTAGCAATACAGCAGCTCGCCAGCAGCGGCGTGGCCAGAGACGTGCACCTTGGCATTGCCCTTATGAACGACGTTGGCACCGAGTTTGGTGAGGCCATCAATAACGCGGTAGACGGCATTCTCGTTGCCGGGAATCAGGCTGGAGGCCAAGATGACGGTGTCGCCCTTGCCCACTTCAATCTGGTGCTCGAGGTTCGCCATGCGAGCCAAAACCGCCATAGGCTCACCCTGCGAACCCGTCGACATGTATACGAGCTTCTCGTCGGGAAGGTTGGCGGCTTTTTTGGCATCAACCAGAATTCCTTCGGGAACTTTCAGGTAGCCCAGGTCGGCGGCGATGCCCATGTTGCGCACCATCGAGCGACCGAGCAAGACCACAAACCTGCCATTGGCCTCAGCGGCATCGAGAACCTGCTGAACGCGGTGCACGTGGCTCGAGAAACTGGCAACGATGACGCGGCGTGGCGCACGGTGGATCACGTTCTCCAGCACCGGCCCAATGTCGCGCTCCATCGGAGTGAATCCGGGAACGTCAGCGTTGGTGGAATCGGGGAGAAAGAGGTCGATTCCCTCTTCACCGATGCGAGCGAAGGCGCGCAGGTCGGTGAGACGACCATCAAGAGGGAGCTGGTCCATCTTGAAGTCACCCGTGTGCAAGACCAGGCCAGCCTCGCTGCGGATGGCAATAGCCATTGCGTCGGGAATGGAGTGGTTCACCGCGATGAACTCGAGGTTGAAGGGGCCGAACTGCTCGCGCTGGCCCTCTTTAACCGTGAGCGAGTAGGGCGCAATGCGGTGCTCTTTGAGCTTGGCCTCGATGAACGCAAGCGTCAGACCAGAGCCCACCAGCGGGATGTCCTTGCGCAAGCGCAACAGGTAGGGAACGGCACCGATGTGGTCTTCGTGGCCGTGCGTGAGCACGATAGCCAAGACGTCATCGAGGCGATCACGAATGTAGGAGAAGTCGGGCAAAATTAGGTCGACACCGGGCTGGGTTTCTTCGGGAAAGAGCACGCCGCAGTCGACGATAAGAAGCTTGCCATTGAGCTCGTACACGGTCATGTTGCGGCCAATTTCGCCGACACCACCGAGCGGCACAACGCGGAGTGTTCCTTTTTCAAGAACGGGCGGGTCAAAAAGTTCGTTGGGCATATTCCTCTTCAGACATGTATATCGAGCGTGAGCTCTTTGTCCGCTGAGGTTGTCACCCCAACGGGGCGGTACTACCGAGCAGTACCAGCGATTTTGGGCAGCGCGCCGCCAGCGGCAGCGTTGCGGTCGGGGCGGAAGTTAGAGAAGTCTAGGCCGGCGATCTCGCCAACGACAGAAACTTCATCTTCGATCTTGGCAGCTTCCCACTCTTCGGGGCCCACCAGCGGCAGGCGAACGCGCGGGCTGCCAATGCGACCAAGTCCATGCAGGATGTACTTTGTAGCAACGGTTCCGGGAACGTGAGACATGACCGCGCGAACCAATGGCTCGAGCGCCTTGTGCTCGGCCGTGGCCGTGGCAAGATCACCACGGTTCACAGCGTCAATGATGACGCGGTAGGGGGCGGGAGCAATGTTTGCGGTGACCCCGATGAGGCCCGTGGCACCGATGGCGAGGTGAGGCAAGATATTGGAATCGTCACCGGAGAAATACATGAGGTCGGTGTTGTTCAGCACGCGGCTGACCTCACTGAAATCGCCCTTGGCGTCTTTGATGGCCATGATGTTGGGGTGCTTCGCGGCACGAAGAATAGTGTCGTACTGAATGGGAATACCCGAGCGGCCCGGGATGTCATACAAGATAACGGGCATGTCCGTCGCATCCGCGATCATGCGAAAGTGTGTGAGCACACCAGCCTGGGTTGGCTTGTTGTAATAGGGCGTGACGATCATGAGGCCGTCGGCGCCAGCGGCTTCACTCTTGCGGGCCAGCACAATGGCGTGGGCCGTCTCGTTAGAGGGGCCACCCATGATGATCTTGGCGCGGTCACCGGCGACGCGCTTGCCCACGGTAACAAGCTTGACCTTCTCGTCATCGGTGAGGGTGCTGGTTTCACCCGTCGTGCCGGTCACCACAATGCCGTCGGCACCGTTACTAACCAGGTCGTCGATGAGCTTCTCCACGTCATCCCAGGCAACCTCACCGTCAGCGGTGAAAGGCGTTACTAGGGCAACAAGGACTTGTCCAAAAGGATTTTCTCGCGTAGCCACGTTTCAAGGCTATCGGAAACAACCCACCGGCAAGGGACCCCGCAGAGTGTTAGGGGGCGACCCGACCTGCCGCATTGAAAGATGCATAGGTCATTGGCATGAGGGCAGCCCACTTGTCTTCCATTTTCTCGGCAACCATTTCGATCTCACGCTGGGGAAAAGAGGGGAAGTGTGTACCTTCGCGCTTGGTGCGCAGCGACAGAAAGTTCATGAGCGAGCGAGCGTTCATCGTCACATACATCGATGAGTAGGTGGCTACGGGCAGAACACCACGGGCAACCTCGCGGGCAACGCCGGCGGCGAGCATTCGCTCATATTCCTCGTAGGCAACTGTGACGGCACGCTTGGTGGCTTCAACGGTCAAAGTCGTCTGCTCGGGGGTGCCGGGTACAAAATCATAGGCTCCAGGCTTGCCAATTTGCACAAGGTTGCGGTCGGGGCCGGGAATATAAAAGACAGCGTTGAGTTCTCGGTATCTTGCCGACTCCTCGTTGTAGCTGGCGATGCGGTGTCGCATAAACTCGCGGAACACAAAAATGGGGGCCTGCACAAAAAAAGTCATGGAGTTGTGCTCGAACGGAGAACCGTGACGGTCGCGCATCAGGTAGTTGATGAGACCTCGATCGCGCTTCGTGTCTTCTTCGAGAGACTCCGGGCTCTTCATGCTCTCGGCAAGAGTTTGCTCACCGAGGGTCGAGACCCGGGCGGCAAAAAGCACGTCCGAATCGTGGGCGCTCGAGCGCACCAACTCGACGGTTACATCGGAACGAAATTCAATCTCAGTCACAAGCATTACCGTAACGCATCGTCACACTCAAGACGTTCGAGCACGGCCGCAATACCCTTATTTCATCATGGATGTTTTGACCGTCGCCATTGTGCTGGTGGCCCTCGTGGCACTCTCCACCGCAATCGGGCTTTTCGCCCGCGCTCGTGAAGGTCGAGTCGTGACGGCAGACGGACTGACTCGCGTCGCCGCGGCCGATCTCGGCGCCGAGGTCGTTTATGGGGAGTTCGCCACCATCGTTCAATTCTCGACCGAATTTTGCACCAAGTGCCCGGCTACCCGGGCACTTCTTTCGCGCATTGCGGGCGAGGCTTCTGGCGTGGTTCATGTCGATGTTGACGTGACGCACCGCCAAGACCTCACCCAACGTTTCAAGATCATGCAAACCCCCACCACGCTCGTGCTCGATGACGGCGGCGCCATTGCTGCTCGCATCGGCGGAGCCCCTCAACCCGAAGCGGTAAAGACCGCCCTCGGCATTGCCCTCAGGAGAGATCATGGCCACTACGTCATCTAACGCCAAGTCATCTAACGCCACGTCGTCAAACGCCGCGTCACCTAGTTCAGCGTCAGGCAAAAAGCCCAATCCGCTCGCAGCGGCTCCCGGCACGAAGGGCATCGACCCCCGCGGCCCACGCTTTGGGGCGACTCTCACGCTGATCACGTTGACGGCTGAGATCATTTTGTTACTGGCTGGCCCTCAGCTGTCGACAACCAATGCGCCTCTGGTGAACCTCGCCACGCCGTCGACCGTTCTCTTGCTTCTTATCGTTATTGTCTTTGCGATTGGCGCTTTTGCCGGAATCTCTAAGCACCCCTACGGTGCCATCTTTAAGAAATTCATTCGACCCAACCTCGCTGCTCCCACCGAGCTGGAGAACCCCAAGCCCCCCACGTTTGCGCAGCTCATTGGCTTCGTCATCACGCTTGTCGGCTTCGTGCTCGCGCTCTTCGGCCTCACCACGGGAGCGTTCATTGCCGTGGCTTTTGCTTTCGTCGCCGCATTCTTGAACTCCGTTTTTGGGTACTGCCTCGGCTGCCAGATCTATGTGTTGCTGGTTCGCGCAGGTATTGTCGGTCGTGGAAGCGCAACTGCTTAACCCGCTGTCTCAGTTCGACTCAGGAGTACTGTGCCGCGGTTGCCTCCCCTAAAACTTGGAGGTAATAGTGGCTTCGTCACTTTCTGTTCTCATCGCCGGCGGGACCGGGCTGATTGGTCGCGAACTTACCGCGCAGCTCGAAGGCGCGGGTCACGTGGTGCACACGCTCACCCGGTCCGCCGAGATTGCCGCCACAGAGTCACGAACGTATGTCTGGAATCCCGGCGTCACGCCGCTCAATCTCGACGCTTTGGGTACCTTCGATGCCATTATTAACCTGGCTGGTTCGTCCATCAGTCAGATGCCCTGGACCGCCAAACGACGTGCCGGCATCATGCACTCGCGCCTTGCCTCGACCAACACGCTGACCGAGGCTATCGCCACCTCTACCCGTCCACCGCTAGTTCTGCTCAGCGGTTCAGCCGTAGGTTTCTATGGCAACCGTGGTGAAGAAACCCTCACCGAAGTCTCGCCTCGCGGCACGGGCTTTTTACCCGATGTGGTCGTGGCCTGGGAGGCCGCTGCCAAAGCCACACCCGAGGGTGTCCGCGTTGTGCTTCTGCGCACCGGGCTCGTCCTCTCCCCCACTGGCGGAGCCCTCGGCCCATTGCGCCTGCTCACGAAAATGGGCGTCGCCGGCCCGCTTGCTGGTGGAAAATCGTGGTGGCCCTGGATCAGTCTGCGCGACGAGGTTCGTGCCATCATGCATCTCCTCACCTCCGAGGTCTGGGGGCCGGTAAACCTTGTGGGGCCAGAGTCGGAAAGATCCGCAGCCGTCATGCAGACCCTGGCGCAGAGGCTCAAGCGACCCTTCTGGCTTCCTGCTCCTGGTTTCGCCATCACAGCGTTGCTCGGCCAGGCCGGCAAAGAGCTTCTCCTCTCGAGCCAACGCATTCAACCCACGGTTCTCCTCGCCGATGGATTCTCTTTTCTCGACGACACCGTGGCCAGCGCCATCGCTCAAACTGAACCCCACGCCAAAAAATAGGGGCCTTGCAGCGCGCTCAGTTTCTCGTAAGACGGGTGCTCGCAGTAGCGTTAAGTTATGGGTGTACGTATCGAAAAAATTGACCTTCCTGGTATTGGCGTCCGTCACGATGTCGTGACCTCCAACGGACGGCACATTGGCGTCGTGAGCTATCGCAGTGGCGAGCGCGAACTTGCCGTCTACGACAAAGCTGATCCGGATGCGTGCACGTCTTCGGTTCCTCTCACCGGGGATGAGGCAGCGGCGCTGTCTGACCTTCTTGGGCACGCAGCTCTGCTGAGTCAGCTTTCTGGGCTGGGCGGTACGGTGGGCTTGTTCACCGAACATATTCGGCTGCCGTCTGACTCACGTTATCTGGATCGCCCCTTGAGTCATACGAAGGCGCGGACGAAAACAGGCGCGTCGATCGTTGCGATTCTTCGCGGGGACAAGGTGATTGCGTCACCCACTCCGACCGAGGTTCTTCAGGAGGATGACTTGATTGTTGCGGTGGGCACGCGCCAAGGTTTGGATGCACTCGACAAGCTACTTGTTCACAGTCAGATCTAGATAAATGGATCACGAGACTCTCCTGCTGATTGAGGTTGGGGCGTTGCTCTTGGGCCTCAGTTTGCTGGGTCGCGTGGCATCCCGGTTTGGGCAGTCGCCTATACCGCTGTACATGACGGCAGGTCTGGCCTTTGGCGCTGGTGGGATTTTCCCGCTTTCGGCGAGCAGCGAGTTTTTAGCCACCGGCTCGGAGCTCGGTGTTGTTTTGCTGCTTCTCTTGCTCGGGTTGGAGTATTCACCGCAAGAGCTTATGGGGAACCTGAAGTCCTCGGCACGTGCCGGCGTATGGGATGCGATTTTGAACGCGCTCCCCGGTGCCGCCTTTGCTTTGCTGATGGGCTGGGGCCCGATTGCGGCTCTGGCCATGGCCGGCGTCACCTGGATCTCGTCTTCCGGCGTTATTGCAAAGGTTTTGCGCGACTTGGGGCGACTCGGTAACCGCGAGACCCCCACCATCTTGTCGGTACTGGTCATTGAAGACCTTGCCATGGCGTTCTATTTGCCCGTGCTCTCTGCCGTTGTCATCGGGGCCAGCTTGATGCAGGGCTCCATCACAGTGGCCGTTGCTGTGGGCTCCGTCTGTCTGGTGCTGTACCTTGCTGTGCGCCACGGTAAACGTCTCTCTAAGATGTTCACGGCCGACCATCCAGAATCACTGCTCTTAGGCGTGCTGGGGCTGGCCATGCTGGTTGCCGGCCTCGCCGCCCAGGTTCAGGTCTCCAGCGCTGTTGGCGCGTTTCTCGTGGGCATTGCGCTCTCGGGTCAGGTTGCCCAAAACGCCGAGAAGCTTTTGAGCCCGCTGCGTGACCTGTTCGCGGCTATCTTTTTCGTTTTCTTTGGCTTCACAACGAACCCCGCCGATATTCCTGCGGTCATTATTCCGGCTGTGATTTTGGCGATTGTCACCATGTCAACAAAAGTTCTCACGGGATACTTTGCGGCCAAGCGCGCGGGGATTGGTCGCCCCGGTCGTTGGCGCACCGGATTTGCGCTCACCCCTCGCGGTGAATTCTCGATTATCATCGCCGCCCTTGCTGTCGGGGCAGGGGTGGAACCGCTTATTGCACCGATGGCTGCCACCTACATGCTCGTCACCGTGATTGTTGGGCCGCTGTTGGCTCGTCTCACTGACGGTGCCTGGTTTAAGAACCGCATGCGCCTAGCCCAAGAACGAGCCGATAAAAAGGCCAACGCGCTATTGGTGTCTGATAAAGACACCAACAGCGCGTCGGTAAGTTAGCTCTGGCTCTGGCTCTGGCTCTGAAAGCCGGCTAAAGAACGAGCACGGCTAGGGAACGAGCACGGCGCGACCGCGAAGGTCACCCTTGTGCAGGCGCTCGTATGCCGTGGGCCCTTCGTCGAGGCTAAAGCGTTCATACTCAACCGTGATTTTTCCTGCCTGGGCAAGCTCGATGACTTCCATCAGTTCAAGGCGCGAACCCCAATATGGCATGCGGATGTTGACGTCATAGGCAGTGTAACCAAAGCCGAGG
>JBLHYZ010000028.1:0-8877 GCA_047631115.1 Alpinimonas sp.
TCGGAGCTTACGCAGCAGCAGTCATCTCGGCGCTCATCTTCCTTGGTTTCCTGCTCAACGAAGCATTCCAACCGGCCATTATTGCCATTGTCATCGTGTACGTGCTGATTCTGCTGGGCTTTGCCCTGTACGGTCGTCACCACCTCGTACTCTCTCCCGAAGAGGAATACGCGGTTTCGGGCGGTCTCCACGGTAACCCCCAAGCGGAGGGTTACGGCGGCAACGTCGAGAAGGAGCTGTTGGCTGCTGACGGGGTCGACGGAGCAAAGTAACACCGCTCACATTTTACGAACGAAAAGGGGCCAAGCCGGAACGGCTTGGCCCCTTTTCTCATGTCACCGGATTGTCGGGCGCAGGAGCGTAAAATACTGTGCATGACCATGCTTACCAAGAAGGCAGACGCTGCCAATGTTGTCTCATCCCTGAAGGCAACGTTCGACACCGGCGTCACCAAAAAACGCCAGTGGCGTGAGGCACAACTTCACGGTCTGCGCAACATGTTGGTTGAGAACGAAGCAGTTCTTGAGGCAGCACTTTTCTCAGATCTGGGCAAGAGCGCGACTGAAGCTCAGCTCACCGAGATTGGATTTGTCATCGGCGAAACAACGTCGGCTCTCAAAAACCTGGGGAGCTGGCTTGGGCGAGATCGCGTGAGCGTTCCACTGGCAATGCAGCCGGCACGAGCCTCCATCGTGAGTGAACCCCTTGGAGTCGTTCTCGTGATTGCGCCATGGAACTACCCGCTCATGCTCGCCCTGGCGCCGGTTGTCGGAGCGCTCGCCGCCGGCAATAGCGTCATTTTGAAGCCCAGTGAAGTGACCCCGGCGACCTCGGCTGCGCTCGCAGCGTTGATTCCTGTTTACCTTGATCCGTCGGCTGTCGTTGTTATCGAAGGTGCCGCGAGAGAAACTGGCTGGCTGCTGGAGCAGCGCTTTGACTACATCTTCTACACCGGAAACGGTCGGGTGGGCCGCATCGTGGCGGCAGCGGCAGCGGTGAATCTCACTCCCGTCACTCTGGAGCTCGGCGGAAAGTCGCCACTGTACATCGATGAAACGGTGGACATCGAGGCCGCAGCCCAGCGCATCGTCTGGGCAAAATTCTTGAACGCGGGCCAGACGTGCGTGGCGCCGGATTACGTTGTTGCATCCGCAAAAGTTTTGGCGACGTTGGAGGCCCACCTTGTTGCGGCTATCGCCGGTCTTTTCGGCCCCGAGCCTGAGCTGAGCCCTGATTTCGGTCGAATCGTCAATGCCGCCCACTACGACAGGCTTGTCACCTATCTGGGGGCTGGCCGCGTCGTTGCCGATGGAAAATGTAACCCTGCCACGCGCTTTATTCCGCCAACAATTCTCGCCGACGTTGCACGCGACGCCCCCATCATGAGGGAGGAAATATTCGGTCCCATTCTTCCCATGATCACGGTGGAAGGGGTCGACGACGCCATCGCCTACATAGTGACGCACGATAAGCCTCTTGCTCTTTACGTCTTTTCCGAAGACAGTGAGGTGCGGAAGGCGTTCCTCGAGCGCACGAGTTCTGGAGCCATCGACTTCAACACTGCTGTGATGCATTTGAGCGTTCCCGAGTTACCTTTCGGGGGCGTGGGGGAGAGCGGAATGGGCGCGTACCTGGGCAAGGGCTCGTTCGATACGTTTAGTCACCGCAAGGCGGTTTTTTCCAAGCCGTTGCGACCGGAAACCCTGGGGCTCATTTTCCCGCCCTACACCGCGGGCAAGAAGAAGTTCATTCGGAGCATGCTTCGTAAAATCAGCTGAGTGCAAAGGAACTCAGCTCTCCGACGCTGAAATACCTGCGTGTCTGAGACGCCAGACGGGTCTCTCCAGGAACCTGGAGGGATTAGTTCTAGACTCGAGACCGCGGGCCGCGCCGAATGTGCGCTGGCCGCGTCTGGAGCCGACACCGTGTTCGATGACACCCCATCCACTAGGCCAATTGACACCCTCACGTTGTCGTCCACCGATAGTGTCGGTAATTTTGCCGGCAACGCCCAGATTCCGATTGACCCGGATGCGACACGAACCGAACGGGATTCCCTCGGTGCCGTTGAGGTCCCGGCGGAGGCCTATTGGGGCGTTCACACTGCCCGCGCCCTCGAGAATTTTCCCATCGCCAAGCGGCCCATCTCCGTTTTTCCTGAACTGATCATGGCCTTGGCCTGCGTCAAGCAGGCTGCTGCGCGGGCTAATGCTGAGATTGGCGTTCTGGATGAGCACAAAGCCAGAGTGATCGATCGTGTTTGCCAAGAAATTATCGACGGACACTGGCACGAGCAATTCGTTGTTGGGGTGATTCAAGGCGGTGCCGGAACATCGACGAACATGAATGCGAATGAGGTCATTGCTAATCGTGGCCTTGAGTTGATGGGGCACGTCAAGGGCGATTATCGTCACCTCCATCCCATCGACGACGTCAACCGATCTCAGTCGACCAACGACTCGTATCCCACGGCCGTTAAGATTTCTCTCGCGTTTTCCCTGCGCCATTTGCTCGAGGAGCTGGGGCTCCTGCGGGACTCGTTCTTTGCCAAGGGCACCGAATTCAAGCATGTTTTGAAAGTCGGTCGCACGCAGATGCAAGACGCTGTTCCCATGACGCTTGGCCAAGAGTTTCATGGTTTCGGCACGACTCTGGGGGAAGACTATGACCGGCTCACCGAGACAATTTGGATGCTCTCTGAGGTGAACCTAGGCGCGACGGCCATTGGGACGGGAATCACTGCAGACCCTCGTTACTCCGCCGTCGTGGTCAAGTACCTCAGTGCCATCACGGGGTTAAAGCTCACCACCGCCCCCGATTTAATTGAGGCGACGAGCGATGTTGGTGGGTTCATGTCGTTCAGCGGCACGCTGAAGCGTTCCGCAATCAAGCTCTCGAAAATTTGCAATGACCTCCGCCTGCTTTCTTCGGGTCCACAAGCTGGGTTTGGCGAGATTAACTTGCCCGCGCGTCAAGCGGGATCTTCCATCATGCCCGGCAAAGTGAACCCGGTCATTCCCGAGGCCGTGAGCCAGGTGGCGTACGCCATTGTGGGAGCAGACATCACCGTTACGATGGCGGCTGAAGCGGGACAACTGCAATTGAATGCTTTTGAGCCGGTTATTGCTTACTCGCTCCTGCAAAGTGTGAGTTGGATGTCTCAGGCCTGCCTGACTCTGCGGGTGAACTGCATCGATGGAATCACGGCAAACGTTGAACGACTTGAGGGCATGGTCTCAACGAGTGTGGGCGTTATCACCGCGCTCATCCCGTTCATCGGCTACGGACCTGCCGCAGAGCTTGCAAAACAGGCTTTGACATCGGGGCGTCCCGTTGCCGACCTCGTTGTCGAGGCCGGACTCATGACACGTGAAGACGTTCTGCGAGAGATGTCGCCGGCAAAAATATCGGGCATGCAAGCCTGAGCCGTCGCACTGCCTGTGACCAGCTACCGCCTACGCGACGATTCGACAGTGTGTTGTGACGGATCCAATTGATTCGATGGAGACACTCACTGTGTCCCCGTCGCCGAGGAGAACCTTTGGATCGCGAGAAAAACCAGCGCCGGCCGGAGTGCCTGTGGAAATAAGCGTTCCCGCTTTTAAAGTGTTGCCCTGCGAGAGGAAGCTTACGAGTTCTGCAACCGAGCGAATCATTGCCGAGGTGCTAGCGTCCTGAAGCACGATTCCGTTTACCGTCGTCGTGAGCCTCAAGCTCTGCGGGTCACTCAGTTCATCCGCCGAAACGACAACCGGCCCAACGGGGGTAAAGCCATCGAATGACTTACAGCGAATCCACTGGAGTTCACGAAACTGAATATCTCGAGCAGTGATGTCATTGACGACTGTGTAACCGAAGACACTCGCCAGCGCCTCGTCCACTGAGGCGTCTTTGACGTCACGCCCAATAATGACTCCGAGTTCAACTTCAAAATCTACGGCCGCGCTCAAAGCCTCAGACCAGGTGAGGGTGTCGCCATCGCCTGCCAGCGAATTTGGCCAAAGCCCAAAAACAGTCGGGTCTGCGGCGATGTCGAGCCCGAGCTCTGCGGCGTGATCGGCATAGTTCAACCCGATGGCGATAATGGCCGGGGCGCGAAGAACGGCCGGTGCCGTCACGAACTCCGCCGGCGGCGTGAGAGATGCTCCACTCTTGATGGCCACCGAAATCGTGTCACGAACTCTGCGCTGCGTCGCTGTGTCGCTCTCTAAAAAATCCTGCAGGTCTCGGGGGGCTTCGTCTAAAAGCTCGTCAACGAAAAGGGCACCCGCAACGGTACCGTCAGCGGCGTTGACCATAACGGCGAAGCGTGGTGTTTGAGAAGACGGCGGGCTATAGAGGTGAGAGAAACGCATATCCCCAAGGCTATCGTCGGATGCCGGCATCGGAGCTCGCGCCCAGGCAAAGAGCTACTCATCGCCCGGGACCGAGGCAATGCCGTCGAGGTCAACCGGGCGATGAGTAAATCTGTTTCATCATTGTGCGCCTTTTTTTGTCAATTCACAATGGTTGGGCTCTCGCTAGGCTTGCTAGGTGACATCAGCCTCCCAGCACATAGCGCAGCGCATGCTGACCATTCCTGACTTTCCCTCGCCTGGAATTCTCTTTCGCGACCTCACGCCGGTGTTTGCCCACGGTGACTCTTTTCGTTCTGTCGTGGACGCCCTCGTGGAGCCATTTGCCGGTCGGTTTGATGCCGTGGCTGGGCTCGAGGCGCGTGGGTTTCTCCTTGCGGCGGCAGCGGCCATCGATGGCGGAGTGGGCGTCTTGCCCATTCGCAAAGAAGGCAAACTGCCGGGCGAGGTCCTCCGTGAAACGTATGAGCTTGAATATGGCGCGGCCACCTTTGAAGTGAGCCCGCATGCCCTCCCTCAGGGCACCCGTATTCTTATTCTTGATGACGTTCTCGCGACCGGCGGAACCATTGCAGCATCCATTTCACTCATCGAACGCGCTGGCTGGCTGGTTGCCGGCATCGGAGTCGTACTCGAGATTGAGGCGCTCGCGGGGCGCGAGAAGCTTGCCCATCGTGACGTCGTGTCCCTCGTTAGAATTTAGCAATGACGTCTTCTGGCACCCTTCCTACTCGCACGCTCAACGATGGACTTGTCCTTCCTCAGATTGGTCTAGGAACCTACAAGTTGGTCGGCGATGAAGGTGTTGCCGCAATGGTGGCTGGTATCCACAGTGGGTATCGTCTCATCGACACGGCCACTCGGTATGAGAACGAGGGCGAGGTTGGGCGTGCGATTGCTGAGTGTGGCGTTGCTCGCGATGAGCTCATCATCACCACGAAACTTCCGGGCTCCGGTCATGGCTTCGACGAATGCATGAACGAATTTGAATCATCGCGGAAGAAGCTGGGGGTTGATGTTATCGATTTGTACCTGATCCACTGGCCCAACCCCAGTGTTAACCGATTCATGGATGCCTGGCAGGCCATGATGGAGCTCAAAGATGATGGCTTGATTCGCTCGATTGGGGTCTGCAACTTCACTCAGGAGCACCTCACGCGTCTCATTGACGAAACAGGGGTTGTTCCCGCCGTCAACCAGATAGAGCTACACCCTTACTTCCCGCAAGCTCAGTTGCGCGCATTCCACGAGAAGCACAACATTGTGACCGAGGCGTGGAGCCCGCTGGGGCGCGGCGCCGAACTTCTTGAAGAAGCCACAATTGTCGATATCGCAACTACTCACGGCGTTACCCCAGCGCAGGCGGTTGTGCGCTGGCACACCCAGATGGGCGTCGTGGCAATCCCCAAGTCGGGCACCCCAAGCCGCCAAAAAGAGAACCTAGACGTTTTTGGCTTCACGCTGTCAGAGAGCGAAATGGCGGCGCTCACGAGCCTGGAGCGCGGTCGACTCTGGGACGGCGATCCCAACACGCACGAAGAGTATTAGGCGCCCGTTGCTTCGGTTCGGCCCGTAAGACCTTTTTGTGAGCGACGCTTGATGAGCCCAACAACCACAGCTACGAGGGCGATGCCGAGAGGCACATACAGGTTGGCCCAGGCGAGAGCCAGCAGGCCGGCGGTCATAACGGTCGCAATAACGGCCAACCACCAGGCAAAACTCCAGCGGTCAAAGAGGCGCACAGCCGCAAACATTCCCAGAGCATAAATTGAAATCATGCTCGACAGGTGAATGGGGATAAGCACGAGCAGGTTGAAGTCTTGAGCGACCAGCACGGCAAAGAAAAAGATCGAAACGACCAGCACGACGAGCAAGCTACGGCGAGGCACTTCGCTCGCTTCTGAGCCGGGGGAGAGCCAGCGGGGGAGATCACCGTCGCGGCCGAGTGCGGCTCCCAATTTGCCCACGGCCGCAAGGTAGGCATTCAGCACCCCGAGTGACACGATGGCGGCGATGCTGGCAATAATGACGGCACCGGCTTGCGGGGCAGTCTCTGCCACCAGCGACAGCAGGGGAACTGTTCCCTCGCCGGCCTTTTCTCCCAACACGCCAACGGTGATCCACTGAAGTGCGAGGTAAGCAACGCCCACCACGACGAGCGCAATTCCTGTAGCGAGCGGAATAACTGTGCGAGGTTCCTTGAACTCCGCCGCGATATGCGTGCCAACTTCCCAGCCGGCAAAGGCCCAGACAAACAAGCTGATGGCCTGGCCAATGCCCACAACGCCGTGGGGCAAAAACGGTTCGAAGTTCTCCGCGCGCACGGCGGGCAGGCCATAGGCGACGACGCCAATCACGACAACGACGAGCAGGGCGGTGAGGCCTAGCTGCACCCAACCGGCCAGGCGCACCCCAAAAAGGTTCAAGACGAAGGGCGGCAGATAGATGACCGCGGCAATGAGGGGAAGCGCCGAACGGTCGGCGCCAAGAATGGCCACCACGTACTCGGCGCCCAATACGGCCACCACGGGAAGCCCGGCAGCCACCCCAAAGAAAAACCAGTAACCCGTCATGCGGGCGAAGGTGTTGCCCATTGTGCGCCGCACGTAGCTGGCCACACCGCCGGAGTCGGGGTAACGAGAAGCCAGAATGGCAAAGGTTCCCGCCAAAGGGATCGACAGCACAAAGACGGCCAGCACAGAAATGATGGATGCCGGCCCGGCGACGCTGGCAGCGAGACCAGGCAACACCAAGATTCCGGTGCCCAGAACGGAGGCGATGTACAGGGCCGTTCCCTGTGCCAAGCCCAACGTTCCACTGTTTTTCGCGGTCAGCGGGGAGTCATTCACAGCTAAATTCTGCCAGTATTAACTCATGACTGAATCCAAACTTACGAAGCCAGAAATTGACGCCCCCACTGGGCCGGCTCCCACCGAGCTCGACATTGTCGACATGGTCGTCGGAGATGGGGCAGAAGCACTTGCCGGTTCTACCGTTGACGTTCACTATGTTGGTGTCGAATACGAAACCGGCGAAGAGTTCGACGCCTCGTGGAACCGTGGTGCCTCGATTAACTTTCCTCTTCGCTCGCTCATCTCGGGCTGGCAAGAAGGTATCCCGGGCATGAAGGTCGGCGGCCGCCGTATGTTGGTCTGCCCTCCTCAGATGGCCTACGGCCCTGCCGGCGGAGGTCACAATCTCTCAGGCAAGACGCTCATTTTCGTCATCGACCTTCTGGGTGTGAGCTAAAAAATGTTCACACCGCCCATCGATAGCTCCGTCATTCGGTGGTCGGTTCCTCGTAACGAGGTCGCCTCCGCGCTGGCCGACCGTCCGCTGCTCATCATGATGCACGGCTATGGCTCAAACGAGGGCGACCTCTTTTCGTTGGCACAGTTTTTGCCCGCTGAATTCGTGGTGGCTTCCCTCAGGGGGCAAAACGCTTCGGGCCCCGGCTTTACGTGGTTCCACATTGAACCTGATGCCGTGACGGGAACCCTTAACCGCGACATCAACGAGGTCAATGCCTCGACGGTCTCCCTTTTGGCGTGGCTCGACGAACTCGAAGCCGAAGTGGGCGAGCTTCCACGCGTTGCCGTTCTCGGATTCTCGCAGGGTGGTGTCATGGCGCTGCAACTTCTGAGGCACGCGCCCGAGCGTTTCACCGCGGGCGTTGTGCTGGCAGGCTTTGCCGTTGAAGATGACGCCCAAGCGGGAATTGAGCGGGATGCGCGGCTGGCTGGCGTTCTGCCGCCCGTTTTCTGGGCGCGCGACCCTCACGATCCCGTCATCCATCCCGATCACGTTGCCTTCACCCGCAAGTGGCTCCCCGAGCACAGCTCCCTCGACGCACGCCTTTACTCAAACGTTGGCCACTCGATTTCCGTTGAGGAAATCGAAGACGTCGCGGAGTTCCTGCGCGAGCACGCGCTGTAGCCTCCTGGCATGCCGAGTGAAATGAACGACCAGGAACCTCGCATCGAGGCCCTTCGCCAGGCCATTGCCTACACTTCTGCCGAGGACATTCAATCGTGGCGAGAGGAAACGGCTGTGTGGGAACATCTCGAATTGACGGATGCTCGTAATGCCTAAGGTGCAGCATCGCACAAAGTAAGATTGGGTCTCGTGTCTGCCCCTACTGAAATCACCGCATCTGCCGTAAACGTTGCCGTTAGCGAGGCGCTCGCCGCCATTGCCGCGGCCGCCGATTCCGCCGCGTTGAAGACCGTGCGAACGGCTCACCTCGGTGAAGCTTCGCCGCTGTCTCAGCTGAACGCGTTGATGCGCTCTGTTGCCCCCGAAGCCAAGGCGGAAGCCGGCAAGTTGATGGGCCAGGCCAAAGGTCGGGTAGCCGCCGCTTTTGCCGCCCGCGAAGAAGAGATTCTTGTTGTGGAGCAACAGGCTCAGCTGGCGGCCGAGAGTGTTGACGTCACCGCCGCAGCGAGTCGCTGGAGTGCGGGAGCGAGGCATCCGCTGATGTTATTGCAAGAGAGCATCTGTGATGCTTTTGTGGGAATGGGCT
>JBLHYZ010000029.1:0-8694 GCA_047631115.1 Alpinimonas sp.
AACGCCGCCGGGCCCGCGGTCGACGTGCGCAGAATGTTGTGGCCCAAGGTCACAATGTGTGCTCCGCTTGCTCGAAAAAGGGAAAGTTCTGCTGGGGTCATACCGCCCTCAGGGCCAACCACCAGTGAGAAAGATCGCGGCAACGCAGTGACGTCAGCGGGAGACTCCTGCGCCAACGAAATATCACTTAGTGAGACGTCCCCCGTGGGGTCAAGCACCAAAATCATGGAGCCATCGAGAGTCCTGATGACCGCTGATGCCTTTTCGTAGTGAAGGATTTCGGGAATGAACGGACGAATAGATTGCTTGGTAGCCTCGCGCACGATAGCCGACCATCGTGAACGCCCCTTGACGACTTTTGGTCCCTCCCATCGCGAAATTGAACGTTCCGCTGCCCAGGGAATCACAGCATCGATCCCGAGTTCTGTGCAGGCCTCGATCGCTCGTTCATCTCGATCATTCTTCGCCAAGGCTTGCGCAAGAATGATGCGAGGTGTCGAAGGAGAATACTGTTCTACAGAAGTTACTTCCAGGGTGACGCTGTCCTTCTCCACGGTGATGGCTGTAGCCAAGACCATGAGCCCACGACCGTTGCCCACCTTGAGGCTCTCCCCTACCCGGACGCGACTGACCGTTGCTGCGTGATGCCCTTCGGCGCCCACAAGAGCAACCTTCTCCCCCACCGCTGTGGAAGCGAGCTCATCCAGTATGTAAAAGTGAGCCATGTTTAGGCGTTGAAGAAGCGGTCACGCAGTTTCGAGAACATCCCCTGCTGGAATTCAGAAAGTTTGGGAACTGATGCCTTACGACCCTTGGAGAAAGATTGGATGAGTTCGCGTTCCTTGCCCGAAAGTTTCGTTGGGGTGACCACGTGAATGCCCACGCGAAGGTCGCCGCGACCACTCCCCCGTAAGTGCGTGACTCCACGGTCCTTGACGGTGACGACATCCGCACCCTGCGTTCCCGGCTTGAGTTCAAGGGTGACGTCTCCATCGAGCCCAGCGAATGTTGTCGTGGTTCCAAGGATGGCGTCGGTCATCTGGATCTCGAGGGTGCACAACAGGTCGTCACTATCTCGACTAAAAACCTCGCTATGGCGCACTTTAACTTCAAAGAAGAGGTCCCCATTGGGGCCACCTGCTGGGCCCGCTTCACCGCTGCCTGACATTTGTAGTCGAACACCGCTATCCACGCCTGCAGGAACATCAACGGGAATGTTGCGGCGGGCTCGGACTCGGCCTTGACCTTGGCAGGTTGTGCACGGCGTGGCAATGATCGTTCCGTAGCCGCGACAGCTGCCACAGGGACTCGACGTCATGACGTTGCCGAGAAGAGAACGAACGGCACGAGATATGGAACCCGTTCCATGGCAGATATCACAGGGAACAGGCGCGGTGCCGGGCTGGCAACACGTTCCCGAGCACGTCGCGCACACGATTGCGGTGTCCACTTCGATGTCTTTGTGAACGCCGAAGACTACTTCCGCTAGATCGAGATCAACGCGCAGGAGCGCATCTTGGCCACGTTCGCGCCGAGACCGTGGCCCGCGCTGTGAACTTCCACCACCAAAAAACGTGGAGAAAATATCTCCAAAATCAGAGAACCCCTCGCCACCAAAGCCCTGCTGAGGGCCTCGATCATATTGCTGTCGCTGCGAGGGATCGCTCAGAACGTCGTAAGCGTGTGTCACGAGCTTGAAGCGTTCCTGCGCGTCTGGACTCGGGTTCACATCGGGATGAAGTTCTCGCGCAAGCTTGCGATACGCCTTTTTGATTTCGTCAACACCGGCATCGCGCTTGATGCCGAGTACGTCGTAATGATCAGCCACGAAAGGCAAACTCCTTGTAAATATGTCTTGGGGATGGGGGAATGAAACGGTAAAAACTATTGGTGAACGAACTATCCAGCGTCGAGTGCCCCAGTGAGATAGCGAGCTACGGCACGAACCGCAGCCATGTTGTTGGAGTAGTCCATGCGGGTTGGGCCGAGCAGGCCGAGCGTAGAACGTTGGCCGGCCGAAGCGTAGCCCGCTGTCATTAAGCTCGTCTGATCAAGAGCGGATGTTCCCAGCTCATGACCGATGCTCACAGAAACTTCTGCACCGCCGCCGGCCATCTCTGTGAAGAGTTTGAGCAAGATAACCTGCTCTTCAATGGCATCGAGCATGGGATAAATGCTGCCCACGAAGTCTTCACCGGTGCGAACGAGGTTGGCGGTGCCCGCCATCACAAGACGCTGCTGACGATTAGCTTGCGCTTGCTCTGCAAGGGTTGCGTGAAGAACGCTCGCCGCCGATAAAAGCGTGGGAGAAATAGTTTCTGAGAGCGCCCCCAGGGCAGTTGCCACCTCACCAAGTCCCTGGCCAGCGACGAGAGAGTTGATGCTGACGCCCAGAAGAGCGAGCTCGCTATCGTCTATTTCGCGATCTAGCTCCACCAGGCGTTGATCAACGCGTCCGTTATCGGTGATGAGAACACTCAGAACGCGCCGGGGCCCGACCTTCACGAGTTCAACGTGACGCACCCTTGCCATCCCTAAGGAGGGGTATTGCACAATTGCAACCTGATTTGTCAGTTGCGCGAGAAGCCGAACCGTGCGCCCCAGGAGTTCATCAAAATCACCGGACTCGTCAAGAAACCGCTCAATGGCAAGCCGTTGGGTCGTGCTGATCTGTTTTACCTCAGCCAGATGGTCAACAAAGAGTCGGTATCCCTTGTCGGTCGGGATACGACCGCTCGAGGTATGCGGGGCAGCAATGAGCTCCTCCTCCTCGAGGAGGGCCATGTCGTTTCTGATTGTGGCGGCAGACACCCCGAACGAGTGGCGATCGACGATGGACTTTGAGCCCACCGGTTCTCGGGAAGACACATAGTCCGTCACGATTGCCCGAAGAACTTCAAGGCCTCGTTGGGAAACCATATTCACTCTCCCTTGTCATCCGCAGGTTAAAACTTTTTGGCACTCGCTTATTCTGAGTGCCAATTCTATCGAACCCCGCTGAGAATGTCTCGTTCACAACAGGCTTCGACAGCCCCGGGCGGTTCTGCGCCCCTCGCCTAGGTAAACGACGGCATTGCGGATAGCTATCCCCTGACAATGTGAAGGATCAAGGAGACGAATTTTGTATTCCGGGGTTGTCCACAGGAAACGGTAAGGATAATTTCCGGTATTTTGGCTGTCACGACGATATTTACAGGAGTTCACAATGGCAGAATCAACACCTTCAACGGAGCCAGTAAGTCCCTACGCTGGATTCACTCCGCTCGCCCCGTCAGACGAAAAGCTTTGGGCTGCATTGATACAAATCGGGGGAATCGGTTCGGGATTCATCGTTCCGCTCCTGGGATTGCTTCTCCTAGGTAAGCGTGGGCCTTTCGTGCGCGAACATGCTGTCGCCGCCCTCAACTGGCAAATCACCCTCGTGCTGATTTATTTTGTCTCAACGATCCTATTTATCGTCGTTATCGGTTATCTTTTATTCTTCGCGGCCTTTGTGCTCTCGATTGTGTTTGGCATCATCGCCGCTCAACACGCTCACCGGGGGCAGCTGTACACCTACCCACTCGCAATTAGGTTCGTTTCGGTCTAGTCGCTGAGGTCGAGAGAACTCACACCAAACGACGAACAACCTCGTCAGCGCGGAGGCGACCGCGCAATGTCAAGACAAGTTGGCCTCGACGGGCGGCCTCGAACTCAATGAGGCCGTCTCCTATGAGAGCAGCAACCACGTCTTGTGAAAACGTGACTGCGGACGTCCCCTCACTGAGGCGGATTTCGAGTAATACTCGTTCAAGTTCGCGCGCGCGTTCATCCGGTTGCTCCCGCCCCGCGGCCGGCGAGTAGTCGAGGCTCAGTTTTTGCGCATAGGCGGCAGGATGCTTGACGTTCCAGAAACGAGTCCCCGCAACGTGTGAGTGCGACCCCGGGCCGAAACCCCACCAATCCTCGTTTTTCCAATAGGAGAGGTTGTGCCGTGAACGCTGATCCTCAGATTTCGACCAATTGCTGACCTCGTACCAGTGAAAACCAGCGTCACCGAGCATCTGATCTGCCAGTTCGTACATATCGGCCTGGAGATCATCATCCGGTGCCGTGACCTCACCACGCCGAATACGTCGCTCGAGCGCCGTTCCCTGCTCAACGATGAGCGCATAGGCTGAAATGTGGCCAGTGTCGAGGGCGACGGCTTGCTCAAGCGATAGTCGCCAATCCTCCAGCGACTCGCCTGGAGTGCCATAAATGAGGTCAACACTGACCTCAAGTCCGGCATTTTTTGCTTCGTGAATAACTCCCGGCACACGCTTGGGGTCGTGGGTGCGATCAAGAGTGGCCAAAACATGAGGCACCGCGGATTGCACGCCAAAACTCACCCGGTTGAACCCGGCGTCGGCCAGAGCGTGAAGATAACGCGCGTCAACCGAGTCAGGATTTGCCTCAGTGGTGACCTCCGCTCCGGGAGCGAGCCCCCAGGTGTCTCGCAAGACCGTTAGTGCGCGGGCAAGGTCCTCCACAGGCAGAAGAGTCGGTGTCCCCCCGCCGAAAAAGACGGTCGAGAGTGGTCGAGAAGGAATCCCTGCCTCAACAAGAATTCTGCTCGCGAGTTGAATTTCTTTCGAGACTTCATCGATGTAGTCGCCTTGAGAGGCGCCCTGCAGCTCCGTGGATGTGTAGGTATTGAAATCGCAATACCCGCATCGCACGCGGCAAAAGGGCACGTGAACGTAGGCACCGAAATCACGCCCCAATGACAGTGTTGCAGAGCCTTCTGGAAGCCGGCCATCTAGGGGTGCGGGTTCGCCTTCGGGCAACGGGCCAGCCACTGCTAGACCAACCGCGCAGGGAGCAAAGTTCGAACGTACTGGCGTCGCAACATCCATTGGCGAAATCGAATCACGGGCGTCAGAACGCGGAGCAATCTACCCGGTGCGATCTGAGTGACAGTCCGCACGACGGCGACGACCGAGTCGTCCAGCCTCCATTCAACGCCAAAGAACTCTTCCCCACGAACGGGCGCCTCGTCAAGAGTTCCCCAGGCATAACCCACACTCCGATCATCACGAATCACATAGACGACCCGAAAAGCAGAGGTGGCTGCCAGTGGAGAGAACACCCCGCCAACTTCAAGACTCTGCCCCGCGCTGACGTCTTGAGTTCCCTCAGCTGAGTAGACCGTCTCGAGCCCGGCAGTGGTGGGGGGAATAGGGGTGCCAAACTCCGTGAACAAGAGCCCCTGATAGCCAGCGGGATCTGCATCGGTGAGCTGAATAATGTTGAGGCCTGTTCCAGCAAGCATGCCCCACGCCATCAGTGAAGACGTCGACGTCTGGAATCGTGCTTCGCCACTGCCCAACCGAAATTCATCGTAGGTAGGCCGGAATCCTTTGGGAGGAAAAGCCATCACGTCAGCAGCTTGCGTGCAGCCAACAGAACCATACGTCACAGCGGTCTCGCTGAATGTTTTGCGGCGACGCAACGTGTTACTTCTTTTTTGATTCAGTGTCACCCGAAAGAGCGGCGATGAAAGCCTCCTGCGGAACCTCGACACGACCAACCATCTTCATGCGCTTTTTGCCCTCTTTTTGTTTCTCGAGGAGCTTTCGCTTGCGAGTGATGTCACCGCCATAGCACTTAGCCAAAACATCTTTCCGGATGGCACTGATGGTTTCTCGGGCAATCATGCGTGCGCCAATGGCCGCTTGAATCGGCACATCAAATTGTTGACGAGGGATGAGCTTTTTAAGGCGCTCTGTCATCAACAGGCCATAGGCGTAGGCCTTGTCTTTGTGAACGATGGCGCTGAACGCATCGACTTGTTCGCCCTGGAGCAAGATATCAACCTTCACGAGGTCAGCTTCTTGATCACCCGCGGGCTCGTAGTCAAGCGATGCGTAGCCCTGGGTTCGACTCTTCAGATGATCAAAAAAGTCAAATACGATCTCGCCGAGAGGCATGTTGTAACGCAGCTCAACACGATCCTCGCCAAGAAATTCCATTCCCAGAAGGGTTCCGCGCCGACTTTGGCACAGCTCCATGATGACACCCACGTAATCTTTGGGGGCCAATATGGCGGTCTTTACAACGGGCTCACGAACGGATTTAATTTTTCCGTCGGGGTATTCGCTCGGGTTGGTGACCGTGACGGTTTTCTTGTCTTCTGTCGTGACCTGGTAGGGAACGCTGGGCGCGGTGGCAATCAGGTCGAGCCCGAATTCGCGCTCGAGGCGCTCCGTGATGATCTCCAAGTGCAGCAGTCCCAGGAACCCGCAACGGAAGCCAAACCCAAGGGCGACAGACGTCTCGGGTTCATAGTTCAGCGATGCATCCGAAAGCTTCAGCTTGTCGAGCGCTTCACGCAGTATTGGGTAATCACTGCCGTCAATGGGATACAAGCCAGAGAAGACCATGGGCTTAGGTTCGGTATATCCGGGCAGAGCCACCGTGGCTGGCTTTTGCTGGTCAGTGATGGTGTCACCGACCTTGGACTGGCGAACATCTTTTACTCCCGTAATCAGATAGCCCACCTCGCCGACGCCCAGACCCTTTGTGGGGGTGGGTTCGGGTGAGGAAACACCGATTTCGAGGAGCTCGTGTGACGCTTTTGTCGACATCATTTGAATGCGCTGGCGGGCGTCGAGATGACCATCAATGACGCGAACGTAAGTGACAACCCCTCGATAGGCGTCGTAAACCGAGTCAAAGATCATGGCTCGTGCCGGCGCTGTGGGATCACCTTTGGGCGCTGGAATCTGTGCAACAACGAGGTCAAGAAGTTCGGCAACGCCCATGCCGGTCTTGCCCGAGACGCGCAAGACGTCCTCTGGTTTGCCGCCGATAAGGCTTGCCAACTCCCTTGCGTACTTCTCCGGTTCTGCTGCGGGCAAGTCAATTTTGTTCAGCACAGGAATAACCATGAGGTCATTCTCTAGCGCCAAGTAGAGGTTTGCCAGTGTCTGCGCTTCGATGCCTTGGGCGGCGTCAACCAGCAGAACTGCGCCCTCGCATGCTGCCAAAGAACGACTGACTTCATAGGTGAAGTCGACGTGGCCGGGGGTGTCGATCATGTTGAGGGCGTATGTTTCACCGTCCACCTCCCACGGCATGCGAACAGCCTGGGACTTGATGGTGATGCCGCGCTCACGCTCGATATCCATGCGGTCTAGATACTGGGCACGCATCGAACGATCGTCGACAATTCCCGTGATCTGGAGCATGCGGTCAGCAAGGGTCGACTTGCCGTGGTCGATGTGCGCGATGATGCTGAAGTTACGAATCTTCGCGGGATCAGTCGAGGACGGCTGCAGTGGGTTACGGGCTCGAGGAGACATACTTCTGTAATTCTCCCACGCCGAGCGATGAAGTTTTTCGCATCAGTGCGCGATGCTGGTAGTGTTAGCCCTTGGCTTACGTGTGGTCCCGCTGCACGAGAAGTCGGTGAGTGCCCTCTACCGCCCATCGACACATCCGAAACGTACATAACAACGAGTGAAAGACACGGTTCACGTGGCAAACATTAAGTCGCAAATCAAGCGCATTGGTACAAACAACAAGGCGAACGAGCGTAACAAGGCAGTGAAGAGCGAAGTTAAGACCGCTGTTCGCGCTGCCCGCACCGCAATCGTTGCTGGCGACAAGGACAAGGCCTCGGCGGCTCTCGTCGTTGCTTCGACCAAGCTCGACAAGGCAGTCAGCAAGGGTGTTCTGCACAAGAACAACGCTGCAAACCGCAAGTCGGCTATCGCTAAGTCGGTCGCTGCGCTCTAAATCTTCATAACGCCTCTGGCCCTCACTTCGGTGGGGGCCTTTTGCGTTGCCGTGCTCCCTCAGTGGCCGGTTACTCTCGACCGTAAGAAGCGACGACCATCACCATTCGCTCGACGGCATAGACGGGGTCCCTTCCGCCACCCTTGACGTTTGCATCAGTCTCAGCGATGACATCGATTGCACGGGCCAGCCCTGGCTCACTCCAGCCTTGCAGGTCTTTTCGCGCTCGATCAATCTGCCACGGTGCAGCACCAACGGAGCCGGCGAGTTCACCCGAGCTCCGACGATCCCCAACAATCTTGGCCATAAGGCGCAGCTTTGCCGCAAAGACAGCGACCACGGGCACAGGGTCGGCGCCGGAACTCAGAGCGTGCCGCAATGTCAGCAGGGCATCCCCCAGACGGCCTGCAACGGCAGAGTCAACGACTTTGAACGCTGTGGCCTCAATCCGCCCACCGTAATAGTCATCCACGGTTCGATCTGTGATGTCTCCGACGGCATCTGAGATCAGTTGTTGGCAGGCAGAGGCGAGCTCCGCACCAGAGCCAGCAAAAGCCGACACCAACGCGCGAAGGGCGCTGGGCGAGATTTTGCGTCCCGCCTGGCGAAATTCACCCGTGGCAAAGTCCAACTTGTCGTTGTCACTTTTGAGCTCCGCACACACAATCTCGATGGCACCGCCAGCGCCAGCGCGCATCGCATCAAGAAGCTTCTTACCGCGGACGCCTCCCCCGTGACGAAGAATCACCGTTGTCTCTGCATCAGCGTGTGCAACGTAGTCCAGAGCATCCGTCAGAAAATCGTCGTTACATTTCTCAACGCTCATCACCCGAATGAGGCGTGGCTCACCGAAAAGCGATGGGCTCGCCAGGGTGAGCAACTGTCCTGGTGAATAGGTGCTCGCGTCGAGGTCGCTGACTTCAAGGCTGGGGT
>JBLHYZ010000030.1:0-8631 GCA_047631115.1 Alpinimonas sp.
GCAGCATGGTGGAAAAGAGCCACGTGCGAATGATGTCTTGGCCCTGGGGGCGAAGGTCAAAGGGCCACACGAGGGAGAAGAGTTCCTCATCGCGTTCCCAACCACCGGCCAGCTGAGGGGTCAGCGAGCTGGTCGCCCACGTGTCCATCACGTCAACTTCACCCAAAAATCCGTTGGCGACGCCGCGCTGGGCTTCGGTGAAGCCGGCAGGGACATCTGAAGAAGGATCGACGGGAAGCTGCTCGCGTGTGGCGATCATGGGCTTTTCGAACACGGGGTTGCCATCGGCATCCAGCGGGTACCACACCGGGATGGGCACTCCGAAGAAGCGCTGGCGCGAGATGAGCCAGTCACCAGAGAGACCGCCGACCCAGTTCTCGTAACGCACGCGCATGAACTCGGGGTGCCACTCGAGGTCGCGACCAAAGCCCAAAAGCTTTTCCCGCAAAACCTCGTCGCGGGCACCATTCTTGATGTACCACTGGCGGGTGGAGACAATTTCGAGGGGCTTGTCGCCCTTTTCGAAGAACTTGACGGGGTGAACGATGGGCTTGGGTTCACCGATCATTTCGCCGGATGCCGTCAGCATCTCGACAACGCCTTGCTTGGCAGAGAACACGGTCTTGCCGGCCAGCTCTGCGTAGGCGGCGAGGCCAGCCTCCGAAGAAATCCCCTCGGGGGCGTCGGGAAGGAGGCGACCGTCGAATCCGATGATGGCCCGAATGGGCAAGTCGAGCTCGCGCCACCAAATTACGTCGGTGAGGTCACCGAACGTACAAATCATGGCAATGCCCGAACCCTTGTCGGGCTGCGCCAGGTGGTGGGCCAGCACGGGCACCTCGACACCGAAGATTGGCGTCGTGACCACGGTGTTGAAGAAGGGCTTGTATCGGTCGTCGTCGGGGTGAGCTACGAGAGCAACACAGGCGGCCAGCAGCTCGGGACGAGTCGTCTCGATGAAGATGTCGGTGCCGTCAGGCTTGTGAAAAGCGAGGCGGTGATACGCTCCCGGCATTTCTTTATCTTCAAGCTCTGCTTGGGCCACGGCGGTGCGGAAGGTGACATCCCACAAGGTGGGGGCCTGGGCTTGGTAGGCCTCGCCACGCTCAACGTTGCGGGTAAAGGCAAGCTGGCTGACAAACAGCGACTCGTCGCCAATGGTGCGGTAGGTCTGCTTCCAGTCAACGGAGAGGCCGAGAATGCGCCACACATCTTCGAACTGCTTCTCGTCTTCTACCGTCAGGCGCTCACACAGCTCGATGAAGTTCTTGCGGCTGATGGGCTTCTGGTCGGCGGCCTTGGAACTCTTGTTATCGCCACCTTCGAAGGGGGGAACAAATTCGGTCTCATAGGGCAGCGAAGGGTCGCAACGAACCCCGTAATAGTTCTGCACGCGACGCTCGGTGGGGAGACCGTTATCGTCCCACCCCATGGGGTAGAAAACCTCTTTGCCAAGCATGCGCTGAAAGCGGGCAATAACGTCGGTGTGCGTGTAGCTAAAGACGTGCCCGATATGCAGTGATCCGGATGCCGTGGGCGGGGGAGTGTCAATCGAGAAGATGCTGGCCCGCGTCTGGCCCTCACGCTTAAAGTGATGGGTTCCGGCGGTTTCCCACAGGCCGTTCCACTTAGGTTCGAGACCTTCGAGAGCCGGCTTTTCAGGAACGTTTGCGGGCGTGTTTGTCACGATAATTTCTCGGTCTCTCTATGGGCGGCACCGTGTCTGTTGCCGGCGTTTTGTGCCAGCGAAGATGCCTCAAATGTGAATGAGACAAGCCTACCAAGCGCGTAGAATGGACTATAACGACGCTAATCCGGCCATCACCGGGGAGTCTTCGGAAGAACGGGGTCTTGGCCCCAAGTAGAGCCGAACGGGTCTGGCCCGTCATCGCCAAAGAACAAGGGGCTCAAAGGGTAACTTTTGGGCAAGCACAGGTGGTACCGCGGTGAGAAATTCATCGTCCTGGCACAGTGATTATCGATAACTGGAGCCCACCGTGACGTATCCCCGCCGCACCGCATTCGGAACCCCCGCCGAGATTGTGCCCTCGCCCTCTTTTCCTGAGCTCGAAGAGAAGATTCTGGCGTTTTGGAAAGCGGATGACACCTTCAAGGCATCCATTGATCAGCGGGCTGAGGCCGGCGCCGAGGAATGGGTGTTCTACGACGGTCCTCCGTTTGCAAACGGCCTGCCTCACTATGGCCATTTGCTCACCGGGTACGCCAAAGACCTGTTTCCGCGTTACCAGACCATGCGCGGCAAGCGAGTCGAGAGACGATTCGGCTGGGACACCCACGGACTTCCTGCCGAGCTTGAGGCTATGCGGCAGCTGGGCATCACCAAAAAAGACGAAATCGAAGAGATGGGAATCGCCACCTTCAACCAGGTGGCGCGCGATTCCGTATTGAAATACACCGGTGAGTGGCAGGAATACGTGACCCGTCAAGCTCGTTGGGTCGACTTCGAAAACGACTACAAGACCCTCGACATCACGTTCATGGAAAGTGTTATCTGGGCGTTCAAGCGCCTGCATGACAAGGGGCTGGCCTACGAAGGCTTCAGGGTTTTGCCCTATTGCTGGAACGATGAGACCCCCCTCTCCAACCACGAACTTCGCATGGACGATGACGTCTATAAAATGCGTCAAGACCAGTCGGTCACGGTGACGTTCCCGCTCCAAGGCGAGAAAGCCGAAGCTCTCGGCCTCGAAGGCGTTCGGGCCATGGCCTGGACCACCACCCCCTGGACCCTTCCCACCAACGCTGCTCTCGCCGTGGGCCCCGAGATCCACTACGCGGTCGTTGTAGCCGGCCCCGCTGGCGCAACCGATGGCGGCGCGCTTTCAGCGGCCGAGTACCTTATCTCCAACGACCTGCTGGGCAACTATGCCAAGGAGTTGGGTTACGAGAGCGCCGAGGACGCGCGTGCTGGAGTATCCCGCACGTTTGAAGGTCGTGAGCTCGCGGACGTTCGGTATGAGCGCCTCTGGGATCACTACGCCGACGTGCCCGAATATCAGACCAATGCGTGGCGCATCCTGGTGGCCGACTACGTCACCACCGCCGATGGAACCGGCATCGTTCACCAGGCACCTGCCTACGGTGAAGAGGACCAGAAAATCTGTGAGGCTGCCGGTATCCCCGTTCAGATCTCCATTGACTCCGGTGGAAAGTTTCTTTCGGCAATAACCGAGGTCGCCGGGCTCCAAGTGTTTGAGGCCAACAAGCCCCTGACCCAGCTGTTGCGTGACGGTAACCGCCTCATTCGCCAGGCAAGTTACGACCATTCCTACCCGCACTGCTGGCGATGCCGCAACCCGCTGATCTATCGCGCGGTCTCCAGCTGGTTCGTGCGGGTCACCGATTTTCGTGACCGCATGGAAGACCTTAACCAGGACATCAACTGGGTTCCCGAGAACGTCAAGGAGGGTCAATTCGGCAAGTGGATTGGCAACGCCCGTGACTGGTCGATTAGCCGCAACCGCTACTGGGGTTCCCCAATTCCGGTGTGGAAGAGCGATAACCCCGATTTTCCGCGCATGGATGTCTATGGGTCCCTCGACGAAATAGAGGCCGACTTCGGCGTTCGTCCCACAGATTTGCACCGCCCCTTCATTGATGAGCTGACGCGCCCCAACCCCGATGATCCGTCCGGTCTTTCCACCATGCGCCGTATCGAAGATGTTCTGGATGTCTGGTTCGACTCCGGCTCCATGCCGTTTGCTCAAGTGCACTACCCGTTCGAAAACCAGGAGTGGTTCGAGGGGCACAACCCCGCGGACTTCATCGTGGAGTACATCGGGCAAACCCGTGGCTGGTTCTACACGCTGCACGTGCTCTCTACGGCACTCTTTGATCGTCCCGCGTTCAAGAACGTGGTGAGCCACGGCATTGTGTTGGGCAACGACGGTCAAAAGATGTCCAAATCGCTACGCAACTATCCAGATGTCTCCGAGGTCTTCAACCGCGATGGCTCAGATGCCATGCGGTGGTTTTTGATGAGCTCCTCTGTTTTGCGCGGCGGCAACCTGGTGGTGAGCGAGGAGGGCATCCGTGACGGTGTGCGCCAGATGCTCTTGCCCCTGTGGAACACCTATTACTTCTTTACGTTGTATGCCAACGCCGATGGGTACCAGGCAACCTGGCGCACTGACTCCAGGAATGTTCTCGACCGTTATCTGTTGGCAAAAACACGCGACCTCATCGTTGACGTGCAGGGGCACTTCGAGGCGCTCGACGCAACGCTGGCAGCAGCATCGCTGCGCGACTTCGCCGACGTGTTGACCAACTGGTATGTGCGTCGCTCGCGTGACCGTTTCTGGGCGGGTGCCTCTACCGAGTCCGGAGAGGGAGTTGGCCGCGAGGCATTTGACACTCTTTTCACAGTGCTCGAGACGCTTACCCGCGTGGCAGCACCGCTGTTGCCTCTGGTCACCGAGAACATTTGGCAGGGGCTGACAGGAGGTCGAAGCGTACACCTCACGGACTGGCCCGAATCGGACCAATTCCCCGCCGACCCGGCGCTCGTTGCTTCGATGGATGCCATCCGCGAGATCACCTCTTCCACACTCGCTCTGCGCAAGAAGACAGGCCTTCGCGTTCGTTTACCCCTGGCAGAGCTCACCATTGTCACCGAGCACGCGGTGGCACTTGCGCCGTTTAGCGACATCTTGCGCGACGAGTTGAACGTGAAAAAGGTCACCCTCGTTCCTCTTGCCGTATCGAGTGCCACCGAGTATGGAATTACGTCGAAGCTTGCCGTGAACGCTCGCACCGTTGGCCCGCGTTTGGGAAAAGACGTTCAACGCATCATTCAGGCTGCCAAAGCGGGGGACTGGTCGGAAAGGGCTGGAATCGTCACGGCCGGCGGGACCGAACTTGTCGAGGGTGAATACGAACTCACCCTGGAAACAAGTGAAACCGAGGGTGGCTCCCAGCGCGCCCTGGCGCTCTTGCCCGGAGAAGGCTTTGTGCTGTTGGACACCGTCACGACGGATGAGCTCGAGGCGGAGGGACTCGCCCGCGACCTGATTCGTGCCGTTCAAGATACGCGAAAGTCGGCTGGATTCGACGTGAGTGATCGCATTCGTCTCGACGTTGTCTGCTTCGCAGATTCAGATGCGCAGGCGCTGATGTCGGTCACGGCCGTCGATATCGCGGGGGACACCCTCGCGACGCAATTCCTCGTGCACTCACCTGCCACAAACTCACAGCTCGCAGGATTCACTCATGACCTCGCGTCGGAGTGGCTCTCAGCCGTGTCAGGCTCACAACCAGAACACTTCGTGACATTTACTGCCGGCCAGTACGCTAACGCCGACACGTTTATCGTTGCCGTCTCGCGTCAGGAGCGAACCCACAATGTCTGAATCTGAAGAATTCGCCCGAGCCGCCGACCTGGTTTACCAGGAGCTGCAAATGCGCCTCGGCGAGGGAAACCCTCAGCCGCGTTTGGAGCCAACGCGCCGCGTCGTCGAGTTGCTGGGTGACGTCCATCGGGCGTATCCGGTTATTCACATTGCTGGAACCAACGGAAAAACTAGCACTTCGCGCATGATTGAGGCCATCCTTCGCGCGTATGGTCTGCGCACCGGGCTGTTTACAAGCCCTCACTTGGTCTCGTTCGCCGAGCGCATTCTCATCGACGGTGAGCCCATCGATGACGAAGCGTTGCTGACAAACTGGCTTGATGTGAAGCCGTATGTCGAGATGGTGGACCGCGAGCTCGAGGCAAAGAATGAGCTGCGCCTCACCTACTTTGAGGTGCTCACGATCTTGGCCTATGGAACTTTTGCCGACACCCCGGTTGATGTTGCCGTTGTTGAAGCTGGTCTCGGCGGCGAGTGGGATTCCACAAACGTTGCCGACGGTGTCGTTGCCGTCTTTACTCCCATCGCCATGGACCACATGGATCGGCTGGGGTCCACATTAGACGCCATCGCGCGAACTAAGTCCGGCATCATCAAACCTTCGGCACTGGTCGTGTCAGCCGCCCAGCATCCGACGGTCCTGGCGGTTCTCGAAGAAGCCACCAGCCTCACTGAATCACCGTTTGCGCGCGTAGGACACGAGATTCAGCTGCTTTCGAGCACTATGGCCGTGGGTGGGCAGCTCATTAGTGTGCAAGGAATTGCAGGCAAGTACAGCGATTTGTTCCTCGACCTTTTTGGTGACCACCAGGCCGAAAATGCCGCACTGGCCATCGCAGCGGTGGAATCGTTCTTGGGTGGGGCGAGCGTCGAGCTTGACCCCGACCTCCTGGCGGAAGCTTTTGCTACTGTCACCTCGCCTGGAAGGCTGCAGCTCATCGCGACCGAGCCGACGGTTCTGGTTGACGCCGCCCACAACCCTCACGGCGCCTCGTCTTTGGCAAAGGCCCTGGAGTCGTACTTCACGTTCGATAACGTCACCGCTGTGGTCGCCATCCTCGAAGATAAAGACGCCGAGGGAATCTTGCTGGCGTTGAAGCCTCAGATTTCACGACTCATCATCACCACTGCTCCCTCGGAACGCACGCGGACCGCCGCCAATCTTGGCACCATTGCGACCACAATATTCGGGGGAGATAACGTCATTGTCGAACCGGATGCTGACGTCGCCTTTGAAATGGCTCGAGGCCACGCCGCCCAATCGCCACAGGGCGCGGTAGTGATCACCGGCTCCATCACCCTTGTGGGCCAGGCAATCGCCCGCTCCAACGACACGAAGGGGTGGACAAAGTGAGCACCAGACCTCGCCGTCAGCGCTCGGTTCAAGAGTTGCTCGGTTCTATAGTCCTAGTATTTGAAGCAGTCGTTGTCGGCCTCGCGGCGCTTGTCGTGAATGGGCTCGGCGGTGCATCCCCTGCTGTTGCCCTCGGTGGCGGTGCGGCACTGTGCATCGCGCTGTTCGCCACGGCAGCCATGCTCCGTTACCCGTGGGCCCCCGCCGTCGGATGGGTTCTTCAGGGGCTCATGATTCTGTGCGGCATCTTCGTCACAATGATGTTCGTGATTGGGGCTCTTTTCGCCGCAGTGTGGACCTATGCCATGTTTAATGGCGTACGAATCGATCGAGAAAAAAGGAGGGCCTCATGACGGCTCATATTGAAGAAACACTTGTCCTCGTTAAGCCCGATGGCGTTGCCCGCGGATTGACCGGCGAGATCCTCGCTCGCATTGAAGGCAAAGGCTATGCTCTTGTCGACATCCGTTTGGTTCAGGCCGATCGTGATCTTCTGGGCAAGCACTACGAAGAGCATGCAGGAAAGCCGTTCTACGAGCCCCTAGTGGAATTCATGGAGAGTGGCCCCGTTGTTGCCATTCGCGTTGCCGGCAATCGCGTCATCGAAGGCTTTCGGTCCTTGGCCGGCACGACCGACCCCACGACAGCAGCTCCCGGCACTATCAGGGGAGACCTCGGTCGCGACTGGGGCCTCAAGGTGCAGCAGAACCTCGTGCACGGCAGTGACTCGGTCGAGTCCGCTACGCGCGAGTTGGCCCTCTGGTTCAAGTAACCAACCGGGTTTTTTCACACCACACCACGCCTCAACGGGGAGAGTCTCCCCGGACCTGAGATTCTCTAGGTCAAAAGCTCGCGAGCAAGTTCTTCACTGCTCGCGGGCTTTTTTATTGCAAGGGCAAGGCCGATCGCGACAACCGAAAGAATTGCGCCACTCAAGAAAGCAAACTGCATACCTCCCGCGGTTGCCTCGACAACGCTGGCACCCTGATTGCCGAGATTCACCGAAACGGTGGTGAGCACAGTGACGAACAAAGCCGTCCCTGCTGCTCCAGCAATTTGTTGAATTGTGCCCACCGTGGCGCTCGCGTGCGAGTAGAGGTGAGGAGGCACTGAGCTGAGCGCGAGGGTGAAGAGCGGTGTGAAGATGAACCCCAGACCGATGCTCAACGTGATGTGAGCCACAACAATCATGGGGGGAGGTGTGAGTTGGTTGAAAGACGCGAGCAACCACATTGCTCCACTGACCACGATCGTGCCGGGGACAAGCAGCATTCGAGCGCCAACGCGGTCGTACATTCGGCCAACGACGGGCCCGAGAAGGCCCATCACCAGGCCACCTGGCAGCAAGAAGAGCCCCGTCGTCAGGGGAGCGAGCATGAGAACGTTTTGCATATAAATCGGAAGCAAAATGATAGTGCCGAGGAGGCTCATCATGGCGATACCCAGGAGGGCGACCGACGAAGAAAAAGCAGAAGAGCGGAATGTTCTGAGATCCAGTAACGCTCGGTCGAAGCGCTGCAAACGATTCTGGCGAACGCCAAAGAGCACGAGAGCCACTGCACCCACCCCAAGCGGAATCCACGGCGACATGAGTGATTCGCCGCGTGCGGCATCACCGAAGGAGCTCAGCCCAAAGATCAAACCGCTGAAAGCAAATGCGGAAAGTACGACGGAGAACACATCTAGAGGCAGTTTTCTTGTCGTGGACGCATTTGTGATGCGCAAGGCGCCAATCACTAGCGTCGCGACGGCAATGGGAAGAACCAGCCAGAAGAGCCAACGCCAGTCGAGAAAGCTCAGCACAATTCCCGAGAGGGAGGGCCCAATCGCGGGGGCTACCGCTAACACAATGGAGATTGTTCCCATGAAACGACCTCGGATGCTTGCCGGAACAAGAACCATCACGGT
>JBLHYZ010000031.1:0-8631 GCA_047631115.1 Alpinimonas sp.
TTTTTTACGTCAGTCATACTTCGGCAAACACCACGTTGACGAGATGTATTCCCTCGGTTGTCTCGCTTATTGTGATGGGGAGTCGGTTGCACCACCAAAGCGTCGATCGCGCGCGACATACTGTGACACAGCGTCCCACAACTGCACCCTTCCAAAAGATGGCCACAAGGTGTCGAGAAAGACCATTTCGGCGTACGCCGACTGCCACAGCAAGAAATTGCTGGTTCGCTGCTCCCCGCTGGAGCGCACAAACAGGTCTACGTCGGGCATGTCTGCGACATAGAGGTGTCGTGCAATAGTTTTCTCATTGATTCGACTCGGCTTGAGCGTACCCCGTTCCACTTCGTCCGCGATGGAGCGCATGGCATCAGCAATTTCGGTCCGCCCGCCGTAGTTCACGCACATCGTGAGCGTCAGCGTTTTATTCGTCCGGGTCAGCTGCTCCGCAAAAAGCAATTCATCAATGACGGATGGCCAGAGTTTCGGGCGGCGCCCAGCCCAGCGGATGCGAACGTCCCACTCGTTTAGCTGGTCGCGTCGTCGATGAAGAACGTCGCGATTGAAGCCCATGAGAAAACGCACTTCATCAGGAGAACGCTTCCAATTTTCGGTGGAGAACGCATAGACCGACAAGTGAGTGATGCCGGCTTGAATAGCTCCCGCCACAACGTCAAGTAGCGCCGCTTCCCCTGCCTTGTGCCCCTCAACACGGGTAAGCCCGCGCTGATTTGCCCAGCGACCGTTGCCATCCATCACGATCGCCACGTGCTTGGGAATGGCGCCAGATGGGAAGCGCGGCGCAAATTCCCCGGTCCAATCCACCGGGAGAAACTCAACGGCGTCCTTGTGGGTTTTGGGTTTCGTCATCTAGCTAGGTGCTCCATCGATCTCAGGCCTCGCTCCAAGTGGAACTGGGCGTAGGCAGAAACAATGCCACTGCCGCGTGCGGTGGTCATCGCTGAGTGCCCTTCTGCCCGCTCCCAGTCACCACGCAGCAGAGAATCTAAGAGGTCTACCGTAGCGGCGTCAATGTGGGCAGCCCCAACGGGCGCGCAGTTTGAGCAAACAATGCCACCCAGCTGAACAACAAAGGAACCATGGACGCCTTCGGCTCCGCACTTGGAACAGGAATCGAAGGTCGGCGCCCAACCGGCCAAAGAAAGTGCCCGTAACAAATATGAGTCGAGAGTGAGTGTTGGTGCATGCTCATCGCGGGAGAGCGAACGCAAAGCTCCCACGAGAAGCAAATACTGCTGAGGCGAACCTTCGGACTCGGTCACTTTATCGGCGGTTTCGACCATCACGCTCGCCGCCGTGTAGCGAGAATAGTCGTTAACGATGTCAGCACCATACGAGCCCAAAGATTCCGCCTGAGAAATAATGTCGAGGCTCCGCCCCTCATAAATCTGAAGGTCGGCAACCATGAAAGGTTCAAGCCGTGCACCGAACTTTGATGCGGTGCGGCGGACTCCCTTAGCGACAGCCCGTATCTTGCCGTGACCGCGGGTGAGGAGCGTGACGATACGATCGGCTTCGCCCAATTTTTGGGTGCGAAGCACGACGCCTTCATCTCGATAAACCGGCACGCTTCATTATCTCCCGCGAGGCTCGTCAATACTCGCGGGCGCGACGTGGTAAACCTTTGATATGGACGCTGGAGTTATTGAAGTTCCCCTCTGGACCAACGCCGTCGCTATTGGCGTGGGCAGCCTCCAGGGGGCTATGTACGCATCCGGCTTTCGGGACCGCAGGCTTGACTTGCTCGGTATCGCCATCATCGGGGTCGCCTCAGGGCTTGGCGGTGGATTCTTGCGCGACATTCTTCTCGCCAGAATGCCTCTCGCCCTGACCGAAAACTGGTACATCGGCGTTGCTGTCGCCGCCGCCCTGATGGGCATGCTTTTTGGCCGCGTCATGATTCGCATTGACTGGCTCATCACCACTCTGGATGCCCTCACAATTGGACTCTTTGGCGCCATCGGTGTCACAACGGCCCTCAACATGGGCCTGCCTGATGTGCCCGCAATCTTCGTGGGTGTTATTTCTGCCGTGGGCGGAGGCGTTCTGCGAGACATTCTGTTGAACATGCCCATCTCGGTGATGCACGTCGGTTCGCTTTATGCCGTGGCTGCAGGTGCAGGAACCGTGGTTCTCATCACAATGAACGCGCTGGGCAGCGGCCTCATCGCCGCATCCATCACGTGTGTGGCACTCACCACCGCAATTAGGCTGCTTGCCGTTCGTTTTGGCTGGTCGCTTCCCGAGCAGCGAACACTAAAGGGTTTGCGCAACCCACGTTTGATGAGGCCAAATGATGTAACTGGCCCCATCCAAACGCAACGAGATCTTTAAAGACAAGCCCTCAGCTTCACAATGCGAAGCGCCAACTCGCGTTGTGTGCTTTACGCCGAGACGAGTTGCTCCTGCTCTTGGCGTACCGCACGGTTCACGGCCGAGACAACAGCTTTCAATGAGGCCGTTGAGATATCGGAATCAATTCCGACGCCCCACAAGCGATTGCCGTTTACGTTCAACTCAACGTAGGCCGCCGCATACGCGTCACCGCCAGCCGAGAGAGTGTGCTCAACGTAGTCGAAAAGCTCAACATGAATGTTGTGCGCCGTCATTAGTTTCAAGAACGCATCGATGGGACCATTGCCAACAGCATCTTGGCGCGCAGTCTCGTCGCCGTCACGAAGGTCAACACTCAGCTTGAGCGTTCCAGCAAAGTCTGATTCCGTTCGACTTCCTGTGAGCTCGAAACGGCCCCACTTATCACTTGGGCTGGCCGCGGGCAAATACTCGTCTTGGAAAATTGACCACAACTGGTCGCTGGTGACTTCTCCGCCTTCACTGTCTGTCTTTGTCTGTACAACGCCAGAGAATTCAATCTGGAGGCGACGAGGCAGGTCCAGGTTGTGATCTTGCTTGAGCAAGTACGCAACGCCTCCCTTGCCGGACTGGGAGTTAACCCGAATCACGGCTTCATAGCTGCGACCCAAATCTTTGGGGTCAACAGGGAGGTAAGGAACAGCCCACACCAAAGAGTCAACATGCACACCCTGAGCCGAGGCATCAGCCGCCATAGACTCAAAGCCTTTCTTGATGGCATCTTGATGCGAGCCGCTAAACGCTGTGTACACCAAGTCGCCAGCCCAGGGGCTTCGCTCGTGAACCTTCAGCTGATTGACATACTCCGCAGTTCGCTTGACCTCATCCAAGTTGGAGAAGTCAATTTCTGGGTCAATGCCCTGGGTGAACAGGTTGATTCCCAGTGCGATGAGGTCAACGTTTCCGGTGCGCTCGCCATTGCCAAACAAACAACCTTCGATGCGATCCGCGCCAGCCATGTATCCCAGCTCGGCCGCGGCAACAGCGGTTCCGCGATCGTTATGGGGATGGAGGGAGATGATGACATTCTCGCGATGGGCCAGGTGGCGACCCATCCACTCGATGGAGTCTGCGTAGGCATTCGGGGTTGCCATTTCAACGGTGGCGGGCAGGTTGATAATAACCTTGCGCTCAGGGGTGGGCTCAAATACTTCGATCACTTGGTTGCAGACGTCTACGGCGTACTCAAGTTCTGTTCCCGTAAAGCTTTCCGGAGAATACTCGTAATAAACCTGCGTCTCAGGAATTGTTTTTTCCATCTCACGGCAGAATCGTGCTCCGTGCAAGGCGATATCAATGATCCCTTGCTTATCTTCTTTGAAGACGACATCGCGTTGCAAAATACTCGTGGAGTTGTAGAGGTGAACAATGGCCTGCTTGGCGCCAGCGATTGACTCATACGTGCGCTTGATCAAAGCATCTCGGGCTTGCGTGAGAACCTGAATAGTCACATCTTCGGGAATGGCGTTTTCTTCGATGAGGCTGCGCACGAAGTCGAAGTCGGTCTGACTGGCCGAGGGGAAACCTACCTCGATCTCTTTGTAACCCATGCGCACGAGCATGTCGAACATGATGCGCTTGCGCTCTGGGCTCATGGGATCAATGAGAGCTTGATTGCCGTCACGAAGGTCAACCGCACACCAGCGCGGCGCCTTTTCGATGCGTTTGGAAGGCCACGTGCGATCGGGCAAATCGATGCCCACAGTCTCGTGGTACGGCCGGTACTTGTGGACCGGCATGGAACTTGGTTTCTGATGATTTTTCATTGCTCTATCTCCTCGCGTGTGGGGGTCAGCCAACAGGAATCTCCGCGACGAGAGGGCCTAAGAAATAAGCTCGTCGCGGCAGCTAAGAAGGAGCAGACCGAAAGTCATGTTTTTAGGGTACCACCAGCGGCCCGCTTGCTCTAAAAGACGTGAAGGGCTAGAAACCCAACCGCTGCAAGAGTTTGGGATCACGTTGCCAATCCTTAGCGACCTTTACACGAATCGACAGGAAAATCTTTTTGCCCACAATCGGCTCAATGGCGGCACGAGACCGCTGTCCAATGTCTTTCAAGCGCTCACCTCCCTTGCCAATAATGATGGCTTTTTGGCTGTCGCGTTCAACAAAAACGTTGGCATAGATCTCGAGAATGTCTTTGTCTTCACGCTGAATCATGTCATCCAACGTCACGGCAAGCGAGTGTGGAAGTTCCTCGTGGACACCTTCGAGAATCGTCTCGCGGATCAACTCGGAAATGTGCTTTTCCAGGGCTTCATCGGATGTCGTCTCTTCGGGATACAAAGCCGGGCCAGTAGGCAAAAGCTTGATGAGTTGATCTGCAAGGAGATCGAGCTGATCGTCGCCTAAGGCCGAAACGGGAATGATGGACGCCCAGTTTCGAAGATCTTGAACCTCAAGAAGACGTTCTTCGACATGCTTCTTATTCGTGGCATCTGTCTTCGTGACAATGGCAACCTTGATGGCACGGGGAAAACGATCGAGCTGCTCATTGATGAACCGATCCCCCGGCCCAACGGGCTCGTCAGCCGGAAAACACATACCAATAATGTCCACGTCGCCAAGGGTTGCCTGAACAAGCGCGTTGAGTCTCTCGCCTAGGAGCGTTCGTGGCCGATGAATGCCGGGGGTGTCGACCAAAATCAGCTGCCCAGCTGGACGGTTCGAAATTCCTCGAATGGTGTGCCGGGTTGTCTGAGGTTTTGAACTCGTGATAGCGACTTTTTGGCCAACAAGAGCATTGGTAAGAGTTGATTTTCCTACGTTAGGGCGCCCAACGAGGGACACGAATCCGGAACGAAACGCGTCACCTTTGGCGCGGTTTCGAGCGGCTGCTCGTGTTCCCGCATCGTCAATTGGGCTGCCGGACTCATCGACAGCATTCTTCGTCCACTCATGCGCTTTGTGAGACTTTGGTGGCCTGCTCATTGTTTCTCCTCAGATCCGAAGGCATCTTGTGCCTCAATCAATGCGTCATCGCGGTGCACGTGCACACGGGTTATTGACTTGCGACGTCCCTCGCTCCGGTACGCCTCCAAAATGAGTCCGCTGACCATGACAACGTCCCCCACCACAGCAATTCGCTCAAGGTACTTCTCGAGCAATCCACCAACGGTGTCAACGTCGTCATCCTCGAGCTCCAACCCAAAAAGGTCACCGAGTTCATCGACATTCAATCGTGCACTTACGATAAAGGCACGATTTCCGAGGTCTTCTACCTCTGGAACGTCGCGGTCATACTCATCGGCAATGTCGCCCACAAGTTCCTCAATGAGGTCTTCGAGAGTAACCAGACCCGCAATTCCACCATGCTCATCGACAACCATGGCGAGGTGGTTGTGCGCCGCCTGCATCTGACGCAGCGTGTCATCTGCTTTCTTTGACTCGGGGATAAAAATGGCGGGGCGGGCGAGATCTTTCACCGTAAGTCGTGCGAGGTCCTTGGGCTTTTCCAAACCACGCCGCGAGACGTCGCGTAAGTACAGAATTCCCACGACATCGTCAGTGGATTCGCCCACAATGGGAATCCGAGAGTAACCCGAGGTGTAAAAAATTGCCGATGCCGCGGCAAGACTGGTGTCGTTCTCCAGCGTGACCATGTCGATGCGGGGCACCATGATTTCGCGAACGATTGTGTCGCCGAATTCGAAGATGGAATGAATGAATTCTCGTTCATCCTTTTCAAGAACTGCATTTTTGACGGCTTCATCGACCATGCTGAGAAGCTGCTCTTCAGAAGCGAAAGCCGTTGTTCCGGGTCGCCCTGGGGTGACCTTATCGCCGATGGTCACGAGGGCGTCCGCCAACGGTCCGAGAACAACCCGCAAAAAATGGATGACCGGAGCGGAGACTGCCAGAATGCCAAAGGCGTGAGCACGCCCGAAGCTTCTCGGGCTCGACCCAGCTAATACGAACGACGCTGCCACCATGATGAGAACCGAAAGGAGCAGCGCAGCCCACAGCTGCAGATCACTGGCAACAAGTTGAGCGGTGACCAATACGGCCGCCGCGGTTTCGGCGACAATCCTTACGAACGTTGTGACGTTTCGGTGGGGGTTCGGGTCCTGGGCAATGGCCAACAACGACCGCCGCGAACGAGTGTCTCTCGACTGATCACGAAGATCATCGCTGGAGAGCACGCTCAATGCTGACTCGCTGGCAGCCATGAACCCCGCGAAGCCGACAAGGACCACGCTGAGAAAAATTGTGAGAAAAATGTTCACGCTAGGCCTTTCGGCCCCTTTCGCTCAGAGCATGACCGATCAGGATGTCGCGCTGAAGGGAGAACATTTCCTTCTCTTCCTCAGGCTCTGCATGATCAAAGCCGAGTAAATGCAGAATTCCATGCGTCGTGAGGAGAAGCAGTTCGTCCATGGTGGTGTGCCCCGCAGCTTCCGCCTGCCCCTCGGCCACTTGCGGGCACAAAACGACGTCGCCGAGCAACCCCGCGGGAGTCACCTGATCATCATTTCCGGGCCGAAGCTCGTCCATGGGAAAACTCAACACATCGGTGGGGCCTGGCTCGCCCATCCATTGAACGTGCAGGGCCTCCATCGCAGCTTCGTCTACCAAAACGATGGCGAGATCAGCGTCGGGATGGATGCGCATGGCGTCTAAAGCGTACGTCGCGAGCCGCTGAAGGGCCGCTTCGTCGATCTCATATGTCGACTCGTTGTTTACTTCAATACTCACTTCGCGCCTCCCTTGCGTTCATTTCGCTTGGCTAGCGCCAACTCCTCATAGGCCGTGTAGGCATCCACAATTCTGCCAACGAGGTTGTGCCGCACAACGTCTTCAGAACCGAGGCGCGCGAAATGAATGTCATCAATCTCGGCAAGCACCTGAGTAACCAAGCGCAATCCGCTGGAAGCGCTGGGAAGATCTATCTGCGTGATGTCCCCGGTGATCACCATCTTTGATCCAAAACCAAGACGCGTAAGAAACATTTTCATTTGCTCAGGAGTCGTGTTTTGCGCCTCATCTAGAACAATGAAGGCGTTGTTAAGCGTGCGGCCTCTCATGTACGCCAGAGGAGCGACCTCGATGGTTCCCGTCGCGAGGAGCTTGGGCACCAACTCAGGATCCAGCATTTCGCCGAGAGCATCGAACAGCGGCCTCAGATACGGATCAATCTTGTCGGTGAGGGATCCGGGTAAGAAACCCAAGCGTTCGCCCGCCTCGACTGCAGGGCGCGTCAAGATAATGCGCTCCACCTCTTTGCGCTGGAGTGCTTGAACAGCCTTCGCCATGGCGAGATAAGTTTTTCCCGTTCCCGCAGGACCGATACCAAAAACAATCGTGTTTTCATCAATGGCCTGAACGTATTGCTGCTGGCCGATGGTCTTTGCGCGAATGGTCTTACCGCGAGAAGTGAGAATCGCCTCCCCCAAGACTGCCGAAGGCGACGTGTGCGGATGCGCATCCATAATGAGCCGGGAGGCAACGACGTCGGCGGGAGCAAGTTCTTGCCCGTTTTGCACCATCGTCAACATTTCAACGAGAAGCGCTCTAGCCTGCGCAAGGTGGGCATTGTCGGTCTCAGGGGACACAGCGCTGAGAGTAATCGTGTTTCCGCGAACGTGAATATCGACGTCGGGGTACTCCTGCTGAAGAGAGGACAAGAGTCGATCACCCGGACCGAGGAGGTTGACCATGTCGACGCCCTCGATCGAGATGATCTCTGTCATGTCTTTTCCTGCACTAGGCAAGGGTGTGCTCCTGCAGCTGACCGGCTAGAACGTGGGCGTGCACATGAAAAACCGTTTGCCCGACGGATTCACCTGAGTTAAAGACGAGACGGTACTCACCCGAGGCATGAATGGTCGCGAGGTTGTGTGCTGTGGCAACCATCTCTGCAAGTAAGGCCGGTTCAGAAGTCGCAAGCTCCGTGACATTCTGATACATCGACGTTTTAGGAATAACAAGAAGGTGCAGTGAGGCCTGAGGATTGATATCGCGAATCGCAATCAGGCGCTCGTTCTCGAAGACAATGTCTGCCGGTATTTCGCGGTCAATAATCTTCGAAAAGATAGAACGTGCGGTCGTATTCATGTCACCATCTTAAGCGCTCGCGGCCTTAGAGACGCCTGAGTCGCGAACTGAGAATTGCCAACGCCGCCGGGCCCGCGGTCGACGTGCGCAGAATGTTGTGGCCCAAGGTCACAATGTGTGCTCCGCTTGCTCGAAAAAGGGAAAGTTCTGCTGGGGTCATACCGCCCTCAGGGCCAACCACCAGTG
>JBLHYZ010000032.1:0-8621 GCA_047631115.1 Alpinimonas sp.
CCGGAAACCAAACCTAGAGCTTCCTTGGCGGCATCAGGAAGGTTGAGCGCATCCCCCAAGCCGGTGAGGAGGGAATCTGTGACGTTGGAAATATCAACCTGATCGTCGATCAGTCCCGTCACCTCGTTAACAATGAGCGCCTGCACGGCGGGGTCCTTCACGAGGGGCCCGAGAGTATCGACAAACTGCTGAGTATTCGTGACTTCAACCGTTGCCCAGTGGGCAATAACGGCCGAGGGGGCGAGAAGAACACCGAGCGTCAAAAGCACTCCAGCGAACCAGGACCTACCGATGCTTCTTTGCTTGCGAGTGGACGTCGAAGGAGATGTAAGTGTTGCGGTCACGAGTAGAGCCCCCTTGTGCGTGCGAAATGCCAACGTCAACATTCTGCCAGTTAGCATCGGCACTCCAGCGAACATTCTTTGTCTACAACGCAAGAGATTGAACGAATTTGCCACCACTACCCTGCCAAATCACCGAATTTAGTGGTAAACCCCTCCGGTCATGAGTGAAACTAGGTACATGGGTGAGAAAACTGAAATCCGTGTAGCTATTGTCGAAGACCATGACTTGTACCGTGAGTTATTGACCACTAGCTTGGCGGCTACCGACGGCATTACTGTCGTGGGGTCCTACTCCGGGGTTGTTGCTGCGAAAAATGGGCTCAACGCCGGCGACATTGATGTCGCCCTCCTCGACATCGAATTGGGCGATGGAAACGGCGTAGCTCTTGGCGTAAGCCTTCGACGAGCCGATCCCGACCTGAGCATCGTCTTGCTGTCTGCTCGAGATATGGTCGAGCTTCTTCTTGGCATTCCCGATGACATTCGCCACGGGTGGAGTTATCTCTCCAAGACCTCTGTTACCTCACTCAGCACGTTGGTGAGCACGATTCGCGCCACCAGCCAAGGTGATACTGTGCTCGACCCCACACTCGTTGCCCGATCCTTTGCGCGGCGCGGAACCCCCGTCTCCGCGCTGACGAATCGTCAGTTCGAAATATTGCGGATGGTGGCCCGCGGTTTGGCAAACCAGACCATCGCCGACGAGCTGGGCATTGCCAACAACTCTGTCGTCAACCACCTCAGTGCCATCTATGCTTCCTTGAACATCGCCGAAGGCCAGAACGCTCGCGTTTCTGCCGTACTGGAGTTCTTGAACGACACCTCTCGCCCCGTTAGCTAAGAGATCCTGCCGGGCGGTCAAAGCACAAGCCACCAACTCCACAAAAAAAGAACCGACCCGCTGTGTGCAGATCGGTTCTTTTTTAATCCTTAGAGGTTCGCGAGAATTTCGCGCATGAGTCGAGCGGCCTCAGACGGCGTCTTGCCGACCTTAACGCCGGCAGCCTCTAGGGCCTCCTGCTTTGCTTGTGCTGTTCCTGCAGAGCCAGAGACGATGGCGCCAGCGTGGCCCATGGTTTTGCCCTCGGGAGCGGTGAAGCCGGCGACATAACCCACAACAGGCTTGGTGACATGCGCCTTGATGTAGTCAGCAGCGCGCTCCTCAGCGTCACCACCGATTTCACCAATCATGACGATGGCTTTGGTCTCGGGGTCAGCTTCAAAGGCGGCAAGAGCATCGATATGCGTGGTGCCCACGATGGGGTCACCACCAATTCCGATGGCGGTGGAGAAACCGAGGTCGCGCAGCTCAAACATCATCTGGTACGTCAAGGTGCCCGACTTGGAGACAAGGCCGATGGGGCCCTTGCCCGTGATGTTTGCGGGGGTGATCCCCACGAGGCACTCGCCTGGGGTAATGATGCCGGGGCAGTTGGGGCCAATAAGACGTGTCTTGTTGCCCTTCTCCTGCGCGTAGGCCCAGAACTCAGCGGAATCCTGAACGGGGATGCCTTCGGTGATGATAACGAGAAGGGGAATCTCGGCGTCAATGGCCTCCATCACAGCGTCCTTAGAGAAGGCCGGAGGAACAAAGGCAATGGAGACGTCGGCGCCGGTGGCAGCCATAGCTTCAGCCACCGTGGCGAAGACGGGGAGTTCCACGTCGCCGTGCGTGACGGTGGTGCCTGCCTTGCGAGCGTTGACACCGCCGACAACGTGGGTGCCAGCAGCGAGCATGCGAGCGGTGTGCTTGGAACCCTCACCACCGGTGATGCCCTGAACGATGACCTTGGAGTCTTTATTTACAAAGATCGACATATTTTGTCCTTATATTTTCTGACAGCGGCGCTTAGCGCGCAGCCAACTCGGCGGCCTTGTCGGCACCCTCATCCATGCCACTGGCAATGGTGACGAGGGGGTGGTTGGCGTCAGCCAAAATGCGGCGTCCCTCTTCAACGTTGTTGCCATCAAGGCGAACAACCAGAGGCTTCGTGGCAGCAGAGCCCAACATTTCGAGCGCCTTGACGATGCCGTTTGCAACAGCGTCACACGCGGTGATGCCACCAAAGACGTTCACGAAGACGCTCTTGACCTGAGGGTCTCCGAGGATAACGTCAAGACCGGCGGCCATAACCTCAGCGGATGCTCCGCCGCCGATGTCGAGGAAGTTCGCCGGGCGAACGCCGCCGTGGCTCTCACCAGCGTAGGCAACGACGTCTAGCGTGCTCATGACGAGACCGGCACCGTTACCGATGATTCCCACCTGACCGTCAAGCTTGACGTAGTTGAGGTTTGCAGCCTTAGCCTTGGCCTCAAGGGGATCTGCCGCAGCAGCGTCTTCGAGGGCCGCGTGGTGAGCGTGACGGAACTCAGCGTTCTCGTCGATGGACACCTTGCCATCGAGGGCAACAATGTCACCGGCTTCCGTCAAAACGAGAGGGTTGACCTCAACCAGAGTAGCGTCTTCGCCTTTGTAGACCTCGTAGAGCTTCACGAACACAGGGGCAACCTTGTCAACGAGCTCTGCCGGGAATTTCGCTTCGATGGCGATGCGCTTTGCCTCGGCAAGATCGATTCCCTTAATGGGGTTGACCTCAATGCGAGCCAGCGCCTCGGGGCGCTCAACAGCGAGCACTTCTATTTCCACGCCACCTTCGTAGCTGGCGAGACACAGGTAGGAACGGTTTGCTCGGTCGAGAAGAACGGAGAAGTAGAACTCCTCGGCAATCTGCGCACCGGCGGCAACCATGACGCGCTTAACGACATGACCCTTTATGTCGAGACCGAGAATAGCCTCGGCTGCTGCCTGCGCCTCATCAGCGTTCTTTGCCACCTTGACGCCGCCGGCCTTGCCGCGACCACCGACCTTAACTTGCGCCTTCACAACGACAACTCCGCCGATTTTCTCGGCAGCGGCGCGAGCCTCAGCTGGAGTATCGGCGATAATGCCAGCGAGCACGGGGACACCGTAGCTCTCGAAAATATCTCTAGCTTGGTATTCGTAAAGATCCACGTGATTTCCCAATCAGCATTCAGCGATAAGAGAGTCGAACGGTCTCGCGCTACAGCGCAAAAGTACCTTGACGTCAAGATAATTTGACCGACTACGACTTTACCGGTTTTTTTCCGCTGCAGAAGCGACTTCGTATCCCCGGATAACAATATGAGGCGCTCAGCCACGAACGAAGCTTTGCCTTACCTTGGTGGCGCACTTTTTCTGGCTCTGGTTGAGTACAACCATGACAGTTCACGGCTCTGAACCCCACGACGCTGCCTTCGCGTCAAAACTCAATTGGTTGCGCGCAGGCGTGCTCGGCGCCAACGACGGAATCGTCTCGGTTGCGGCTCTTATTGTTGGTGTGGCCGCCGCCACCACGGATTCCGCCGTGATCCTTGTCACCGCAACCGCGGCCCTTGTTGCTGGAGCAATATCGATGGCTCTGGGCGAGTACGTCTCCGTGAGCAGCCAGCGCGACAGCGAGAGGTCGCTCATTGCCAAGGAGCGAGCAGAGCTCGAAGAGCAGCCCGAAGCAGAACTCCTTGAGCTTGCCGAAATCTACGCGTCGAAAGGCCTTTCTAAGGAGACGGCCCTCAAAGTAGCTGTGGAGCTCACTGCCCACGATGCTCTGGGTGCGCACCTAGAAGCCGAGCTTCACATCACAGAGCACCAGCTCACAAACCCGTGGCATGCAGCTCTATCGTCAGCCATTGCATTTACTGTGGGAGCCGCCCTGCCGCTTGTGACCATGCTTCTCTCGCCCGTTGAGTGGCGCATTGGTGCGACATTCGTCTCGGTTATCGTTGCCCTCGCCCTGACGGGAGGGATTGGCGCCTACGTCGGAGGCAGCCCCTTGATCCGCCCCATTCTGCGGGTCACCATCGGCGGAGCCGCTGCTTTGGCCGTCACCTTTGGAATTGGATCCCTTATCGGTGGCGTCGCGCTTTAGATTTTTTCGATGGGGGCGATCTTAATCAAAAGTTTCTTGGCTCCCGCGCCATCAAACTTTACGTGGGCAACCCGCTTGGCGCCGTCACCGGTCACCTGCGAAACAGATCCGTCACCAAAGTCAGAGTGACGAATGCGGTCGCCCGCGGCTAATTCGAGGTCGCCGTTATCGCGCACCTTATTGGTAATTCGATTCGCCCACTCGGTTTTCGGCCGTGGCGCTGCTTCGAGTGAGTTCCAGCCACCCTCGGTCGTTCCCCAGCCGTTTGATTCGGCTGACGTGCCCGATCTTCCGTAGCCGCCGAAGCTGCTCGAGCCAAAACGGCCCGCCCCCGATAGCCCCCGACCGTCGGAACCGAAGCCCGAACCGTTTCCGGGAGTCTTGCGCCACTCCATGAGCTCGGTAGGAATCTCTTGGAGGTATCGGCTGGGCAGTGCACTGTTGGTTTGCCCGAACTGGGCGCGACTCATCGCCAGAGAGATAAAGAGTCGTTGGCGTGCCCGCGTAATGCCCACATAGAAGAGGCGTCTCTCTTCAGCAGGACCGCCGGGCTCCCCCGCTGACATTCGGTGCGGCAGCAGCTCCTCTTCAACACCGGTGATGAAGACGGCCTCATATTCGAGCCCCTTGGCGGTGTGCAACGTCATGAGGCTAACCGTTCCACTGGCGTCATCGAGATCATCCGCGGCGGCCACAAGGGCCACCTCCGTCAAGAAATCGATGAGAGTGCCTTCGGGGTTGTTCTTATCAAACTCTTTGGTGACGGCCAGAAGCTCGTCGACGTTCTCCGCTCGGGCTTCATCCTGTGCATCACGCGAGGCTCGCAGAAGAGTGGTGTAACCCGTCTCCTCTAACAATTTCGCCAACACATCCCCAACCGAACCGGCCTCCAGGAGAGCCGTTGTTTCATCAAGCAAGCCAGATAGACGAGCGATCGCCCCCGAAACTTTGGGCCCAAAGCCAAGCGAATCAGCTGACCGCAGTGACTCGCGCAAGCTGATCTCGTTCTGGTCCGCATAGTTCTGCAGCTGAGTTTCGGTGGCCGGGCCAATGCCGCGCTTGGGTACATTCAAAATGCGTCGAACAGCGAGCGCATCCGCTGGGTTCGCTATGGCCACAAGATACGAGAGCACGTCTTTGATTTCGGCACGCTCATAGAATTTCGTGCCGCCGAGAATTCGATACGGCAAGGCCGAACGGATGAAAATTTCTTCCAACGCACGCGTCTGTGCGTTGGTTCGATAGAAAACAGCCATCTTGTTGTAATCCATGCCCGCGGCGCGCAAGGTGCTGATTTCATCAACAACAAATTGTGCTTCGTCATGAGCGGAGTACCCGGTGAAACCGATGATTTTTTCGCCGCCACCAAAAGAGGTCCACAGTTTTTTGTCTTTGCGGTCGAAGTTGTTGGAAATAACACCATTTGCGGCGTCCAGAATGTTTTGCGTCGAACGGTAGTTTTGCTCAAGCATGACGACTTTGGCTCCGGGAAAGTCACGCTCAAACTCCCCGATATTGCGCATGTCGGCGCCTCGAAAAGCGTAGATCGACTGGTCCGAGTCGCCCACGACGGTGAGTGAGGCACCCGGGAACCCGTCGGTCGTTTCTCGGGTCAGCTCATGAATGAGCGAATACTGCGCGTGGTTGGTGTCTTGATACTCGTCGACCAAGATGTGGCGAAACTTGCGGCGGTACACGTCGGCGATATGAGGGAAGGCCCGAAACAGAAAAACTGTTTGCGCGAGCAGATCGTCAAAGTCAAAAGCGTTCGCCGATTGCAGTGCGCGCGTGTAGGCCCGAAAAACCTCCAGAAACTTGCGTTCACTCGGATCGCTCATGTTGGCGTTGCGCGCGTAACTGTCGACGTCACTCAACTCGTTCTTGAGGCGGGAAATCTTGCTCGACGCACTAGAGACGGTCAGCCCGTAGGTGTCGGCCTCGTGCTCCTTGATGATCCGCTTAATGAGCGTGCGTGAATCATGGGAGTCATAGATGGTGAAGTTTTTGGTGAAACCAAAATTCTCGGCCTCCCGGCGAAGAATGCGAACGCATGAGGAGTGGAAGGTCGAAATCCACATTCCTTCTGTTGCGGCGCCCAGCATCGATTCGGCGCGCTCGCGCATTTCGGCCGCGGCCTTGTTCGTGAACGTGATGGCCAAAATCTGGCTTGGCCACGCCTCCTGACCGCGAATAAGACTCGCGATGCGCCGCGTGAGCACGCTGGTCTTACCCGAACCCGCACCCGCCACAATGAGCAACGCCGGGCCTCTGTATCGAACAGCCTCTAGCTGTTCCGGGTTCAACCCATCAAGCAGAGGATCCGAAGGCGTAATAAGGCTCATAACCTTTCAATTCTATGACCGAGCGCTGACACTTTCTCTGGCAGTGATAGCAAGGTCCGGATGATCGGCAAAGATTCCGTCTACCCCGAGAGAGTAAATCGACGCAAAGTAGCCCTGCCAATTTCCCCACGCGAACTGGTCGAGGCCCACGTGCCACTTCAGTGGGAGAAATCGATTCTCTGGGCGAAGCGTCCAGGTGAAAACCGTCAGTCCCTGACCGTGCGCTGCTTCCACAAGTTTTTTTCCGGCGTCGACAGCTCCGGTAAATACATCAACAAGAAAGCGCGCGTCGAGTCCAAGCCCGTCAAAGGTTCCTCCGAGTGCTTCCAACCCCGCATCTGATAGCTCATCAATGTAGGCGAGCGAGGGAACGCCCTGTTCGGCAGCCCACTTGACTTCGTCCCAGGCAACCCCGCCAAACTCCATGAGATAAATGTGCCTAGACCCAATCCCGCTTTCACGCATGCGCAACAAGATTGTCTTCTGAAAACATTCGACGATGATCCTAGGGTCGTCAGCTTTCCATCCGGCTTCGCGAAGTGTCTTTTCTAGCAAGACGTCAAGGGGCAAACCCTGTTCGTCAAAGTAGTTGGCATCTTTCAACTCAAGAACGAGCGAGACATCGGCTAGAGCGTTCTCGTCCCAGAACGCCAGAACGTCGGTGAGGCTCAGGATTGTTTCCGTGTCGTTAGCTGCCGCGTTGGCGGCCCGCATGCGGGAGAAGCGTTCGCGACACAGCAGCGTCGTAATTTCAGCCCACGTGAAGTCCTCGGTGAAAAATCCGCTCCGTGTTCGACCATCCACTTTTTTCGTGGCATAACGGTCGGCAAATTCGGGGTGGTCTGCGATATTCGTGGTTTTGGAGAGCTCGTTCTCGTGTCGCACAACCAGAATTCCATCGCGCGTGGGTACAAGATCAAGTTCAATCGCCTCCGCGCCCATTTCCAGCGCTAACACGTAAGACGAGCGTGTGTGTTCGGGACGGTAACCACTGGCGCCACGATGAGCAAAAATTCGGGGAGCCGCGCTGCTGTCAATAGTCACAGGCCAACAATACCGAGCGATTCTGACGGTGTTCCCAGACAACACCCGGCAATCCCTCGATATATTTGAATACGTAAGAGTCGACGCGTGTATTTTCCCGAAAGGAACCCCTCACCGCCATGGCATTGAACAATCCCGCCTACACCCGCAACAAGGGCTTCACGGCGCAAAAAGGTACGCTGAGCGCCAACGATTTGCAAGCCATGTACGACGCTTCCCCCAACACGGTGACGCGCAACGGGGGCGGACCGAACGAGGTAGCCCAGGCTCCCATGAGCATCGAAGGCGCCGTCGGAAAATCTATCGCCCTGTTCGCCGTTCTGGTTGTGGGCTCGGTCGTCGGTTGGGTTCTCACCAGCACCAACCCTGAGCTGGGCATGAGCATGCTGTTCGGTGCCATGATCTTGGGGTTCGTCTTGGCCCTGGTAAACATCTTCAAGAAAGAGCCTTCACCCCCGCTGATCATGGCGTATGCCGTCGTTCAGGGCTTCTTCCTCGGTGTCATTTCCTTCGTCTTCAACGCCCAGTGGGACGGCATCGTATTGCAGGCCGTTCTCGCCACTCTCACCGTTGTTGGCGTGACCTTGGCTCTTTTCGCAAGCGGCAAGATTCGTGCCTCCAAAAAAGCGACCAAGATCTTTATGATCTCTATGGTCGGTTACCTGGTCTTTAGCCTGATCAACGTGCTTCTGGTCTCTTTTGGAACCATCGACAACCCCTGGGGTGTTCGCGGCTTCGAAATTTTCGGCATCCCCCTTGGTGCACTCATCGGTGTCTTCGCAATTTTGCTTGGTGCCTACTCGCTGGTTCTGGACTTTGACTTCATCCAAAAGGGCATTGCTAACCGCATCCCGGCCAAATTCGAATGGTCCGGCGCTTTCGGCATCATGGTCACCGTAATCTGGCTCTACCTCGAGATGTTGCGCCTTCTGGCCATCACCCGC
>JBLHYZ010000033.1:0-8617 GCA_047631115.1 Alpinimonas sp.
GGCATCACCGGCAATGTCATGCATGTCAAAAACTGCGACATCCAAGGGCCGCGTTTCGTCTTGGCGGGCGAGCTCCAGGAGGTCTTGAACGAGTGCTCCCATTCGGATCGCCTCTTTTTCGATGCGATCCATGGCCTGGGCAATTTCTTCTGGCGTCTGTAAAGCCCCCATGCGGTACAACTCGGCGTAACCACGCACGGAAACGAGGGGCGTGCGGAGTTCGTGGCTGGCGTCACCGACGAAGCGACGCATTTGGTCAATGGTGCGAGCTCGATCGTTGAAGGCTCTATCGATACGGCCCAGCATGGTGTTCAACGATCGGTTGAGGCGTCCGACTTCGGTACTCAGCGGCGAGGAGCTTGGCAGGCGTTGGCTGAAGTCACCGCCAGCAATCGCTGCGGCGGTCTGTTCGACCTCGCGCAATGGCTCAAACGTCGTGGTGACGAGGAACCGGGTGAGGAGCGCTCCAACAATGACCACACCGATGCCGAACCCCAAGAAAATTGACAGGTACGTTGTCATCAGCCGGTCGACATTGGCTGTGGAGAGGGCAACAATAACTGTTCCCATGGCACTTGTGGAATCTTGGAAAGTCACAGGAACGGCGATGGCGTGGAAGAGGGTCCGGTCATTGCCCGAGCGGAGCGGGAACACCGCTCCATCAATGCCAATGGCCTGATTGAGGGTCAGTCCCTCCACCAAAGCGGGGCGAACGCTGGAAGTCTTATCGTTCCAGTTGTGCTGGAGAAGGTCTCCGCTTGCGTCGTAGACGGCGTAGTAGAAGTCTGTGGGAGCGCTTTGGAGGGTGTTGGCACTGCTGACATCAAGAACGCTGGTGAGGTTCTGTTGCACCGCCAGTAGCTCGCTGTCGAGTTGGCCGATCAAGGCTGGTTTGAGCATGGCCATCGTGCCGACGCCCGAGACGAGCAGACCGAGGGTCAGGAGCAAAACTGTAACGCCCGTAACTTTGGTGCTCAGCGATATGGCGTTCCATCGTTCGGAGAGATTCCAGGACATGAGCACAATCAGTCAGATAAAAAAGGGTGAACTACTTGGAGACCTTCAGCATGTAGCCAAATCCGCGCTTGGTTTGAATCAAGGGCTCCGTAGAGAATTGATCAAGCTTGCGGCGCAGGTAGGAAACATAAGACTCTACAATTCCAGCATCTCCGTTGAAGTCATATTCCCACACGTGGTCGAGAATTTGTGCCTTGCTGAGAACTCGGTTGGGGTTGAGCATGAGGTAACGCAGGAGTTTGAACTCGGTGGGGCTGAGGTCGATTGTGGTGTCTCCCACGAGCACCTCGTGCGTGTCCTGGTCCATCGAGATTTCGCCCGCACGGATGAGAGCTTCCTCTTCGGCGGCCATGGTGCGACGCAGAATCGCTTTGATGCGAGCAACGATTTCGTCCAAGCTGAATGGCTTGGTGACGTAGTCATCTCCACCGACCGTGAGGCCCGTGATTTTGTCTTGAGTGTCGTCTTTTGCGGTAAGAAAAAGAATGGGAGCCGTATAGCCAGCGGTGCGCAGTCGTTTCGTGACGCTGAACCCGTTCATGTCGGGGAGCATCACATCGAGAACAATGAGATCGGGCTCTTCTGCTAGGACAGCAGAAATCGCAGCGGCGCCGTTACCGACAGCCTGAACGGCGAAACCAGCAAAACGCAAGCTTGTGGTGAGCAAGTCGCGGATATTTGGTTCGTCATCAACAATGAGAATTCGTGGACCTTCCATGAGTCCAGTATCTGCGTGTTGGCTGGGAGCAAGCTGGGAGTTGGCTCGGTGCCCAATTCCCGTGCGCTACTCCAAGGTGTGGGCGTCCACGATTTCGTAGGCATAGCCCTGCTCAGCAAGGAAACGCTGACGGTTCTGGGCGAAGTCTTGGTCCACGGTGTCACGCGCCACCAGCGTGTAAAAGGTCGCAGTGAAGCCGGATGTCTTGGGCCGCAGGAGACGGCCAAGGCGCTGCGCCTCCTCCTGACGAGAACCGAACGCTCCCGACACCTGGATGGCGACGCTGGCCTCGGGGAGGTCAACCGAGAAGTTCGCGACCTTGCTCACCACGATGACGGGCTCAGTACCGTCGCGGAAAGCCTGGAAGAGCCGTTCACGCTCGTCAATGGGGGTGGCCCCTGTTATCTCGGGAACACCTAAGGCGGCGCCGAGCACGGCCAACTGGTCGAGATACTGACCGATGACAAGAATGCGCTCGCCGGGGTGATGGGCGATGAGCTTTTTCACAACGTCGAGCTTGCTGGGGCTCGTTGCCGCTAAGCGATAACGTTCGGCGTCGCTGGAGGCCGCATAGGTCATGCGCTCGTCGGGCTCGAGATCAATGCGAATCTCTTTGCACTCAGCGGGGGAGATGAATCCCTCCTGCTCGATTTCTTTCCACGGCGCGTCAAAACGCTTGGGGCCGATCAAACTGAAAACATCGGATTCGCGACCATCTTCACGAACGAGAGTGGCCGTGAGGCCGAGACGACGACGCGCTTGAAGTTCTGCCGTGAGCTTGAAGACGGGGGCGGGAAGCAGGTGTACTTCGTCGTAGATCACCAGACCCCAGTCAAGGGCATCGAGCAGCGCAAGGTGGGCGAATTCGCCACTGCGCTTAGCCGTCAAGATTTGGTAGGTCGCGATGGTGACCGGGCGGACCTCTTTGGTCTGCCCGGAGTATTCACCAATCTCTTCAGCAGTCAGGTTGGTGCGCTTCAGAAGCTCATCGCGCCACTGACGAGCTGAGACCGTGTTGGTCACCAGGATGAGAGTGTTGGTCTTGGTGGCTGCCATAGCGCCGGCACCTACGAGAGTTTTGCCCGCACCGCAGGGAAGAACAACCACTCCGGATCCGCCTTCAAGAAAGTTATTGATGGCTTTCTCTTGGTAATGACGAAGGTTCCACTTCTCAGTGTTAAGCGTGATTTCGTGCGGCGCTCCGGGCTTGTAGCCGGCGTTGTCTTCCGCTGGCCAGCCCAACTTCAACAGCTCCTGCTTGAGTTGGCCACGGGCCCAAGCGGCAACCTCATAGGTTCCATCGAGGCGCTGTTCGACGAGCAGGGAAGAGACCTTCTTGGAACGCGAGACTTCGGTCAGCACGTTGTTGTCGGTGCCGCGAACAATGAGAACACCGTCTTCGTCACGTTCAATGGTGAGGCGACCGTAGCGAGCAATCGTTTCGGAGATATCGATGGAGACACTCGCGGGAACCGCGTATTTCGAGTATGTCTCCAATGTGCCTAGGATTTCGTCGGCGGTGTGGCCGGCGGCGCGGGCGTTCCACAGCCCCAAACGTGTGATGCGGTAGGTATGGATGTGCTCAGGAGCACGCTCAAGTTCAGCGAATACGGCCAAGTCGTGGCGGGCATCCGCTGCTAACGGATGCGCGACCTCTAACAAGACAGAGCGGTCGCTTTGGACAATCAGGGGACCATCGGGCATCTGTCTACGTTACTCCGCTTGTCGCAGCGCCGTGATGCTTCCCACAGGCAGAGTGCGCTCGACTTCGGTTGCCCGGTCGAGTGCGCGCAAGCGCCCGTTAGAGAGTCCCCGAGGCTCAATGGTGAAGTCACGAGAGGAGCCATCTGGCAGTCCTACCGTGACGATGATGATGGATCGGTCGCGAACGGCCAAATCTAGTTGGCGTGCAATCCACTGAGCAGCGTCGTTGCCCTTTTCTTCTCGGGCACCGCGCAGGCGATCGACAACGGCGACGTGTGGGTTCGCGTGCTCAACGCGCATATCGACAGTCCGTTTGCGCTTGGGAATGGACACGATCGTGCCGGATGAATTAATCATGACCGCGGGGTACCGTGCGTCGACAAGAGCGCCAACGACCGTTGCCGGTTCGCGTCTCGAGTGCAGCACACCCTCAGCATCACGCAGCAGGGTCAGCGCCGTCAGCGACTGGTCAGCAGCGAGCGTGCGAAGCACCACGGGATCGTCGCAGTTGACAATCGATCCGGCATCATGGGCCCGAACGCGGATGGAGCCGAAACGGTCGGCGACGTCGCCAATGAGATACGTCACGGGCTGGGGTAGCTCAACGGCCGAGAGCTCCGTGAGCAAGCTCAAAATGCTGGTTGCGCTGCCACCAGCCTCCAGCGCGGCAGTGATACCCGCAGCCGTCAGGCGATATGTCGAGGCGACGCCTCGGGATTCGACCACGCACAGCTGGCGGAGGGCAAATTCTGCCGGTGGGCGAAGCGGGCCAGGGGCAACGATGGTGAGGTCATGCTGAACGTAGACCGCATCGGCGTACGGAGGGACCGCCTCGAGGGCAAGAGTTTCGGCCTGTTCCCACTCACCGGCAAGAACGAGCGCGCCAAGCTGAGTGCGATATCCCTCGGCGATGAGCCCAAGGAGTTCGCCCAAGCGGATGCTCTCGGCTAGGGAGGTTTCTAGCCACGCGGAGCTGATGGGGTAGGCCCACTCGATGAAGCCATTGAGTGATGGTCCCCAGTCGGATCGCTCGGCGAGAACCCAGCGTTCGGCAGGACTCAGTGAATCACACCAGGCATGGGTGAGGGCGAGCCAACGACCGGCTGCTTCCTCAGCAATCCAGGTCGAAACAGAATCTGAGGCCAGCCACCAGCCACCGCGTCGCTCAATGAGGGAGGCTCGAGCAGCTAAACTCAGCAGCTCTTTGGGAATCATGTCTCCTGTGGGCATGCGCTCGGTAAGCCGGGTCGCATCGGCGGCGCTAAGACCGCCCCGTGCGAGCTCCCGAAGAGGATCGTCTCCGACCGCCCGCGCCAGTTCTTCCAGAGCAATGGACGTTCCCAGGCCACGTTCAAGAGATACACGTTCGCGAAGGTGGCGCTCGGGAGTTTCGTCGAGGAGAAGTTCCGCAAGGGGGTCGAGGGAGAAATCGATGTCGATTCCCTGTTCGCGAACGCGCTCGATGACCTCAGGAAAAATGACGACCCCATCGGAGGTTTCAAGGGCTAATAGCTGCTCCACGGCAAAAGCCTTTGCTTCGGCGCTGGGCTCCGCCAACGTCAACGACGCAAGCATGGGCCGTGGCATACGAGCGACAGCAGAATCAATCGCAATGGGGGAGAGCAGGGCATCCGCTAAATCAAAGAAGTCACGGATACCGGTTGCGGACATTATTCGTTCCGAGAGAACCGCATGCAGGCGTTCATCGGTGAGGTCACGAAGGTGCTTAGAAAGAGCGAGAGAAGATGACACAGTCCGCAAATCAGGCAAGGATCGCCGAGTTAGCTAGCGTGCGTGCTCGAGCTGCGCTTGCGACGAAGACCGTTCACGATAAGCAAGCTGAGAAGAAGGAGGAACCCGAGGGGCAGGCCGACCAATGGAAACGCACTCATGAAATAACCAAATTGTGAGGCGAGGCTATAGCCCAAAGGACCAGCCAGCATGACGCCAAAAAAACTCAACACTGAGAGGCCAACAGCAACGGCAACCATGGTCGCGAGAATGCGTTCTGCTCGCGACGCTTCGAGTGTTTCTTCAATAGCCATAATCTCTAGGATACGCATGTCTGGTTACGTCCCGGTAAACTGGCACTTGGTACGTAACTCCAGGAGGAAAAATGCCAACCGGCAAAGTCAAGTTTTATGACGACGATAAAGGCTTCGGCTTCATCTCAACTGATGATGGTCAAGAAGTCTTTCTGCACGCCTCGGCTCTGCCCGAGGGAGTCAAGGTTCGACCTGGCTCGCGCCTAGAGTTTGGCGTAGCCGAGGGCAAGCGCGGGGCTCAAGCAATGTCTGTTCGCGTTCTCGACGAACCGACTAGCATGGCCAAGCTCAACCGCAAGCCCGCCGACGACATGGCGATCATCGTGGAAGATCTCGTGAGCCTCCTCGACGGAATTGGCGAGTCTCTCAAGCGCGGTCACTACCCCGACTCAGCTCACAGTCGCAAGGTTGCCGCTGTGCTTCGTCGGGTAGCCGATGAACTCGATGCGTAGGAACCCCTTCGCTGGCGTCACTGAAGCCGAAAACAATGTCGCCCTCGCGGCGCTTCGCGAAATTACGAGCGAAGAGAGTATTGGCGAGGCGATTGGTCGGACCGAAAATGAGGATGGCGCCCTCAACCTGATTTTTACGTGCCTTCTTCCGGGTTACCCCGGTTGGCAGTGGAACGTTTCTGTCGGCCGCGTTGAAGGCGACGAGCCAACGGCGATGGAAGCTGATTTACTCCCAACTGACGGCTCGCTGGTCGCCCCTGAGTGGGTTCCCTGGTCTTTGCGTCTTGCTGAATTCTTGGAAGCTCAAAAAGCTGCTGCCGAGGCTGGCCTCGAGGCTGAGGGCGTTTCGCCCGATCTTGTCGTGGTCGCGGAGGACGACGAAGAGGACGACGAAGATGACGAAGATGACGAAGATGACGAAGATGACGACGATGACGACGATGACGACGATGACGACGAAGATGACGACGAAGAAGACGATGACGACGACGATCTAAGCGACCTCATCGAGGGCGTGCGGGATGTCGATATTGATGGCATCGAGTTCGACGAGGAGTCACTTCCCGAGGACGAAGCTCATGATGCTGACGTTGACGAAGACGAAGACGATAGCGACGCTGAGGACGACGACAACGAAGACGAGTACATTTCGGCGGAACAAGGAAGTTAGCTTCGGCCGCTTGTCAGACCCCATAGCGCCCGTTACAGTTTTCCGACCACGTACTCGATTGAGCTAATGAGAGCTCGCACGTCGTTGGGCTCGATGGCAGTGAAAGTTGCCACACGGAGTTGGTTGCGACCGAGCTTGCGGTAGGGATCTGTGTCAACGACGCCGTTGGCGCGCAGAACCTTGGCAATGCGCGAGGCATCAATGTCGTCGGTGAAGTCAATGGTCACGACAACCTGCGAACGGTGATCAGGATCGGTGACAAAAGGTGTTGCGTAGTCCACGGAGGCAGCCCAGTCGTAGAGCGCCGAAGACGATTCCTTCGTGCGGGCATCTGCCCAAGCGAGACCGCCTTGATCGTTCATCCACTGAACTTGGTTGTCCATCATGATGAGCGTTGAGAGAGCGGGAGTGTTCAACGTCTGCTCAAGGCGCGAGTTATCTATGGCGTTCTTCAAGCTCAGGAACTCCGGTATGTAGCGCTCGGTCGCCGCAATGCGCTCCACGCGCTCAATGGCAGCGGGCGAGAACAGGGCGAACCACAGGCCGCCATCAGAGGCGAAGTTTTTCTGGGGCGCAAAGTAGTAGACGTCTGATTCGCTGACGTCGAAGTCAACGCCGCCCGCGGCGCTGGTGGCATCGATGACGGTGAGGGCGCCGGCGTCACCCGACACGCGCTTTACGGGGGCCATCACTCCGGTGGAGGTTTCGTTGTGAGGCCAGGCGTACACATCGACACCTTCCGTCACAACGATGTCACTGCGCGAGCCAGCCGGCGCGGTGATCACGCTCGGCGCACTAAGGAAAGGAGCAGCAGCGGCGCTAGCAAATTTCTGACCAAATTCACCGAAAACGAGGTTCTGACTTCTGTTCTCGATCAGGGAGAACGCTGCAGCATCCCAGAAGGCGGTGGAGCCACCGTTACCCACAAGAACTTCATACCCATCGGGCAAAGCAAAAAGAGAGGCGAGTCCGCTGCGAACGCTTCCCACTAGGTTCTTGACGGGAGCTTGGCGGTGGGAGGTTCCAAGAAGTGATGACCCCGCCGCGGAGAGTGCTGCAATCTGTTCGGGCCGAACCTTAGAGGGCCCGCACCCAAAGCGTCCGTCGAGGGGAAGAAGGTCTGCGGGGATGGTGATATCGGCCATGTGACAATTCTAGGGTCGGCGAATCGCTCCCAAAGGCGAACGTTGCCGACGCTAAGCTTGCACCACGGCGAACCAGCAGGGACATATAACAACATGGCTGATCTGATCGACACCACGGAGATGTACCTCCGCACAATTTTGGAACTCGAAGAAGAGAACATTGTTCCCCTGCGAGCTCGAATCTCTGAGCGTCTGGGCCAGTCAGGGCCCACGGTTTCGCAGACTGTTGGGCGCATGGAACGCGACGGTCTCGTTCTCGTTTCTGGAGATCGCCACTTGGAGCTCACCGATGACGGCCGAACCAAAGCGGTTCATGTCATGCGAAAGCATCGCTTGGCCGAGCGTCTCTTGAGCGACATTATTGGGCTCGAATGGGAGTTCGTGCACGATGAGGCCTGTCGTTGGGAACATGTGATGAGCGAGCAAGTCGAGCGCCGCATTCTCTTTCTCTTGGGTAACCCAACGGAATCACCCTATGGCAACCCTATTCCGGGCCTCGCTGAACTGGGCCTTCCTGCAGCTGATTCCTTTCTGGCAGGCGTTACGGCCGCCACGGAGCTCGTGCCCGTTGAAGGGGCCACAGCCTCTGGAATCCTTCGTCGCCTTGGCGAGCCTGTGCAATACGATCCGGAACTCCTTGCGAGTTTCCGGTCATCGGGCATTTTGCCGGGTGTCGCAATCACGCTTTCCCGCGCTGCGGACAGAGTCCTCATATCGGTTCAGGAATCGGGAGAAATCCTCGATTTACCACTAGATGTAGCGGTTCATCTCTTTATTGAGCCCCAAATGTTGTAACTGAAACGTTACCTTTTCGTGATGAAAAGGTGTGGCGGATATGACTTTCACAGTTTTGTCGCGTATGGTCA
>JBLHYZ010000034.1:0-8594 GCA_047631115.1 Alpinimonas sp.
AAAGCACTAAGTCCTGCACTACTTCGTGCTGGCGGCAAGCGCTCGATCGAGGGCAGCCGTCAGGCGAGCATCTGCTTCTCCGAACGCGGTCCAGTCACCGGCAATGCGGGCTGCCTCGCGATCAGAAATGGCTTTCAATGCATCCTGGAGTGCTGCGTCCAAAGCGGCGTTGGGCGCTCCCGTTGACGAACCAGTTCCAGAATCCGGGGTCGTTGTCCCCGGATCTGTTGCTGGGACATCGTTGGCATTGGTTGGAGTATCAACGCCCGAGTCACCGCCGAAGAGAACGTCAAGGGCTACCGGCAGCGTGTCTTCGAAGGCAATCTTGTCGCCGAAGGCAACCAGAATCTTGCGCAGCAATGGGTAACTGGTGTTACCCGTTGACTGAACGTAAACCGGCTGCACGTAGAGCAGTCCTCCGCCAACAGGAAGCGTCAGCAGGTTACCCTTCAAGACGCTCGTCGCACCCTGGCTCAACAAGTTGAGCTCAGTAGAAACCTGTGGATCAGAGTTGAAGTTATTTTGAACCTGGCCGGGGCCAGGAACCGTCACATCTCTGGGGAGGGTCAGCAAGCGAAGTTTTCCGTAACCTTCCGCAGGGGCTCCCGCGGTTGAGCCCGCATCCGAATCTGCAAGCAGGTATCCCGTCAGCACGTTGCGACTACTTGTGCCCGTAGCGTCCGGGATGAAGGTCGAGTAAATCGAATAGGCCGGTGCATCTTGATCCGGAGCCTGCAACGTGAGGTAGTAGGGAGGCTGGAATACCGCGGCATCGACTGCAGTAGGGTCGTTCGGTGTGATCCACGCGTCATCCCTTGAGTAGAACGAACCAGGATCGGTCACGTGGTACTCGCCGAGGATGGCGCGCTGTGCCTTGAACAGGTCCTCAGGATAACGCACGTGGCTGAGCAAGTCTCCGCTCATCTCACTCAGGGGCTTCGTGTTGGCTGGATAGATTTTTTGCCACGTCTTCAAGACCGCGTCCTCTTCGTCCCAAACATAGAGCGTGACAGAACCGTCATACGCATCGACCGTGGCCTTCACAGAATTGCGGATGTAGTTCACATTGTCGACAGCAAACGTGGACGAAGTTCGAGCACTGTCAGAGATGACGGATGAAAGGCTCTCCACTCGCGAGTAAGGGTAGTTCCCGCTCGTGGTGTAAGCGTCAATGATCCAGACCACTTTGTTGTCGACCACCGAGGGGTAGGGGTTAGAGTCCAAGGTGAGGTACGGCGCAACCTTTGCTACTCGCGTGAGTGGATCACGGTCGTACAGAATTTGCGAGTCGTTGCCAACAGCGTCTGAGAGAATGATTTCTTCACTCTGGAACTTCAGAGCGTAAACAAGCCTCTTGAAAATGTTGTCGAGCTTCGGTCCACCCTCTCCAGCAAACGTCGTGTACGTCTGCTGACTAGCGTCACCCTCCTCGGTGCCGTCTCCACCCGCGGGATAATCCAGTTCAACGTCCTTACCGCCGGCGGGGCCACCAACGATGGAATACAGGGGAGAATTCTCACCAAAGTAGACGCGAGGTTCAAATTCACCCAGGGAACCCGAGGTTGGTATGCCCGACTCAAGGAAGACAGGCTGACCGTCAACGGTATTCTTCGTGCCATACGCTGCAACGAGACCATAGCCGTGGGTATAGACAACAGTGTTGTTGTACCACGAAGGAGTGGAACCGATTCCGGCTTGGTTCAACTCACGAACAGCAACGACAGAGTCTTGATTCGTTCCATCAATCTCATAGCGGTCGACGTCAAGTTCGGACGGGAAGGCGTAGTACTGCCTGAACTGCTCGAGCTGAGCAAATGAGGCACTCACCAAAGAGGGGTCAATGATGCGAATGCTCGCGGCCGTTTCCGCATCGGAACGCAACGCACCGGGAGCAGCATCGGTCGAAGCGTTGTAGGGAATTTCCTCGACGCCAGCAACACCATACGCCTCACGCGTCAGGTCAATGTTGCGCGCGATATAAGGGGCTTCGAGGCTTCGCTCGCTTGGGGCGACAACGAAGCGCTGGACGACCCATGGGTATCCAATGCTCAAGACCAGAGCTGTCACCACCAAGAGTGCGGTTCCGACGACCGGCAGCCGCCAGCGGCCAGTAAACGCCGTCACGACAAATAGCAGGGCGACCAAAATGGCGACAACAGACAAGATTTGAAGGCCGGGGATCTTTGCGTTGACGTCGGAATAAGCGGCACCGGTAATCAAACCAGTTGCACTGGTGAGAGTGGCGAACTGGTCAACCCAAATACTCACACCCTGCAGTGCGATGTAGACGGCACCAAGAATGGCAAGTTGAATTCGGGCCGCCTTGGCAACACGCAGTTCACGCTTGGCAAAAGAAATCGAACCGTAGACGTAACTCGTGAGTAATGCTGTAAGGGCGCTGAGCAAGACGACGGCGGAAAACAGACCCAAGACAGCCTGGTAGAAGGGAAGCTCGAACAGGTAGAACGAGATGTCAAAACCAAACTGAGGATCTACAGTTCCCGTGGGTGTGCTGTTCACGTACAGCAAGGTGGTCTGCCACCGTGTTGCCGTCGAAATACCAGCAAACAGACCAAGAAGTGAGGGGATACCGAAGGTCAGCAACCGACGAAGTGGCTCGATGATCTCTTGGTAGCGATCAAGCTGAGAACTGAGGCGGGCGTAGACGGGGCGTCGTCGATAGGCGATTTCGATGCTCAACCACACCGGAACGGCCATAGCAATGAAGCCGGCAGCGAAGAACCCGGCACTGGCAAACCACTGAGTGAGCAAGACGTTCAAGAAGCCCAGTTGCTCAAACCAGAGCACCTCGGAGTACACGCTGGCAAAAACGAAGAACCCAATGAGAATCACCACCAAAACGCCAATAGTGATGGCGAGCGGTGTTCGCGAGGTCTTGCGTGTAGCAGTGTTGGAATTAGTCACGTATAACCCTTAATTAGTGTCGCGTATGGTTGTGGATCAATTCTGGCACGTTGCGAGCGTGCCTGTCTTGGCGTTCATCTCTGCGGCAGTGTCACCGTACTTCTCGACGTATGCCAAAACTTTGAGCGAATCTGCCAGCGTACCGACGGAATAGACGTCGAGGCCAGCGGGAATGTGCCCGACCACTTCGTCACAGTTGGCCGCTGGTGCCAGGAAGACCGTCGCTCCCGCTGTTTTGGCGCCATACAGCTTTTGCCGGATGCCTCCGATGGGGCCCACGACGCCACGTGACTCAATAGTTCCGGTGCCCGCCACGTGCGCACCGCCGGCGATGTCTTGGGGAGTCAGCTTGTCGATAATGCCGAGGGCAAACATCATGCCTGCGCTGGGGCCTCCGACGTCGTCCAAACGAATTGAGACGTCAAAGGGAAAGTTGTATTTCGCTTTCGCGCCAATCCCGATAATCGCATTGCCTTCACGCTCGATAGGGACAACAGTGACTTCGGAGGGTACACCGAGGCGCAGAAAGTTGACGGTCGCTGGGACTCCCGCGCCGCTGGAAGCAACGGCGTCACGCAGTCCTTGAACACTGGTGACCTTGGTGCCGGCAAATGCCGTGATGACGTCACTGGCCTCGAGAACACCTTCTGCCGGCGAACCTTCCGAGAACCCCGCGACTTCGATTCCTGTGACGACGTCATAGCCGAGCTCCGTCAGAGCCGCGGCGATAGCGTCCTGCTGGGAATCAATCATCAAGACCGTGTTTGCAGCATCGCGCTCTTTTTGTGATTCATTGGGGGGAAAAATTGCGCTCGCAGGGACCACCGCTTTTGACGGGTCAAACCAGGCGCCAATGATCTCTGTCCAGGAAGGAAGGTTTTCGGGGTTTCCCAGCACCGAGACGGTCAGTAAATAAAGCGCACCCATCGTGGGGAATGACTCGGCCCCCGAAATTGTGATGAGCGGAATTTTTGTCTTGCGTGTCTCGCCGCTCACCGACGTGTCGGACGGGCCGCTGGCTTGGGTTTCCGAACTCGACTCCACTGGCGTGTCCACCGTGACCGTACCAAGCGTGTCAAAGACCGGCCCAGGCTGTTCAACAACATAGGGAGAAGGAATAACAGCAAGCGTGAGGGCAACCAAAACAGACCCAGCCAGGAGGCCGATTCCAACTGACCGCCTGCGTTCGGCACGCGACCGCCCCGGATTAGTGGCTGTGGTGGGTTCGCCATCGTCGTCGGTGTGGAACAGCGTCAACGAGAATCCTTTCGGCAGTCATTTATCTTTGAGGTGTTCGCGCGTAGCGCATGCAAAGAATCTACATGCTGGACGGCTTACACAGCCTCTATTGATACCGTAGATTCACGGCCTGAGAATCTGCTGGTGACGGCGCCAGCGTTCTGCAGACTCCCCCATATTTTACGTAAGGATGAAAACAATGACGGATGACAACGATCCGACACCCGAAGATGAATTTCGGGACATGTTGCGCGACATCCTTTCGGGCAAGGAGGGCGTGGACGCCAGCAAGCTAGCTGGTGCTGCTGGATTGCCCAGTGACCCTGAGAGCCTAGCTCGCCTCATGGGCCAATTGCAGGCGGCGATGAATGCCGGAGGCGAGGCCATCAATTGGGGCCAAGCCACCGACCAAGCTAAAACCATTGCCGGAACGGGCGTTCAGCGCGTTACCGCAATTCAACGTGCAGAAATCGATCAAGCCTTCCACGTGGCTTCTCTGTGGCTGGCCGATGTCACAGACGTAGCTGATCTGGCACAGCCGCCAAGACTCATCACGCGCATCGAGTGGATTGACGCAACAATGCCACTGTGGATCCAACTCGCGGAGCCTGTGGCCAACAGCATTGCCAATGCCCTTACCAACGTTCTCACTGATCAGGCTCCTGAAGAAATGAAGGGCATGATTGCTGGAGCATCTCAGCTCATGAAACAAATTGGTGGAACCCTTTTTGCCATGCAGCTCGGCCACGTTGTCGGCCAACTCTCCACCGAAGTTGTCTCCGGCGGCGACGTAGGAATCCCGCTCTTCGAAGATGGTCAGGCTGCCCTTCTTCCTCAAAACATGGCGGTATTTGGCGAGGGACTCGACATCCCCATGGACCAGGTACACCTCTATCTCTCCGTCCGTGAGCTCGCCCACGCCCGACTCTTTCGCCACGCCCGCTGGCTCCGCCTCAACCTCATCTCGTCGATCAGCGACTTCTCTCGAGGCATCTCCATAGATATTTCGCGCCTCGAAGAGCTCGCGGGTAATTTCGACCCCGCAAACCCTGAAGAGCTGCGGGATGCCATGGCCAACGGTGCGCTCATCCCGCCCAAGAGTGAAGCCCAACTGGCAGCACTTGCCCGCCTCGAAACGCAACTTGCCCTCATCGAAGGCTGGGTTGACGTTGTGACCTCGGCCGCCACGAGCAGGCTTCCCCGAGCCAGTGCTATCGCTGAGACTGTGCGTCGCCGCCGCGCCTCCGGCGGTCCTGCAGAGTCCGCTTTTGCCACGCTGGTTGGTCTCGAATTGCGTCCACGCCGCCTGCGCGAAGCAGCAGTCTTGTGGCAACTCATCACAGACGCCGTCGGCGCCGACGCCCGCGACGCTCTCTGGTCACATCCTGATTTGATGCCGACGGCCGAAGACCTTGATAACCCCGGAGCCCTCGTAGAAAAGCTCTCGGCTCGAGCCCGTGGCGAGGTTGCCGAACCCGATGAGATGGATCGCGCTTTGGAAGACCTGCTCAACGGCAAGGATTTCGACGAGCCAACATCCTGAGTATCTGACAATCGGATCTTCGGATCTTCGGATCTTCGGATCTTCGGATCTTCGGATCTTCGGATCTTCGGATCTTCTGAGGTTCTGAGGTTCTGAGGTTCTGAGCACAGGCCCTCCAACAACGCCTCAAGAAATCTTGAATCAATGCTGTGGAAGGTTCATTCGCGTCTGTAAGCCGATGGGTCACGATGGCCTCATGCTCAAGCTCAATCCGACCCACACGATGCTCTGGCGAACACCTACAAGCGTGCAGTTTGGCGCAGACGAACCGGTCGCCTTCGTTTCCGAGATGACGACCGCATACGAAATTATCATCACGGCCCTGAGCTCGGGAGTGAGCGACGTGTCACTGCAAGCTATCGCTGCCGATGCCAAAATGACTCCAGAAAGCTTGGGCGCGCTGCTCAAGGAACTCGGCCCGGCTCTTTATGGGGTTGATGCCATTCCCTACTGGCGCGTGAGCATAGATGGCGAGGGCCTTGCCGCCGAGGCTTTGAGAGAGCTTCTCACTGCCGGCGGCCACCAGATTGTGGCCAAGCAACCCGACCTTGCCGTCATCGTGGGTCACCACGTTCTGCGCCCCGACCACAGCGGTGCATTGCTCCGCCGAGATATTGCCCACCTTCCTGTTGTTTTTGGTGACACTCTCGTGCGTATTGGCCCCCTGGTGACACCGGGCTCAGGGCCCTGCCTGCACTGCGTTTATCTCGCTCACGCCGAGCTCGATTCCGCCTGGCATATCCTGGCCACACAGTTGCTCAATCGACGAAGTCACCTTGAGACACCTCGAACAAGTAGTGAGGTTGCAGCCATGGTCAGCCGTTGGATTGACAACGCTGCCGGACCGACGGCACCAACAGGCTTGCAGAATCGCCTTCACCCCCTTGAGGGTTTAGGTACCGGAGAAGTTGTTATTTTGGAGGGGGCTACCGGCCGGACGTCGCGCGTGACTTACCGCCGCCGGAAGGAGTGCGCATGCCAAGCTCTGCCACAAAACGTGATATCGATCGCGAGCCGGCGCGCTGGGAACCCTGCTCCGACCACGACACCGACAGGCGTTTTCGCGCCCGAGTGACGGCAACATAAACCAGTCGACGTTCCTCAGAAATCGACTCAATCCCTGTTGCATAACTAATCGGCATCAGGCCCTCAGACATCCCGATGATGTGAACCGACTCCCACTCCAACCCCTTTGCGGAGTGCACCGATGCCAGGGTGACGGCATGCATCGTTGGTTCGTGGCGTGCCTCTTGACGTGCCATCAACTCGTCGGTAAAAGCTCGAAAACTCATTCCCGTGCGGGCCCCATCGGCCAGGACCATCAATGCGTTCAACGCCTCCCATTTCGCGCGAACGGCGCCTAGCGTTTGAGGAGCTGTCTGGGTCCAACCAAGCGAGCGCAGCACGTCACTCACGGATTTGAAAAGGGGCTCACCCGAAATAGAAACGGAGGCGCCTCTCAGCGCAAGAATGGCTTGCTTCACTTCAGGAAGGTCAAAGAAACGCGTGGCACCGTGCACAAGATAATTGATGCCTTCATCAGAGAGAGCCTGCTCCAGTGCCGCACCCTGAACATTGATGCGATACAGCACCGCAATATCTTCGGGCAGCGTGCCGGCGGCAATTTCTGCCGCAATGCGAGCCGCGACACCGCGAGCTTCGGCAGCATCATTGGGATAATTGCTGACATCAGGAACCGGGCCTTCAGGAGTTTGGGCCGTGAGCTGCAGTGCACCCGCTCGGTCACGCATCAACGCGTTAGCCGCCGCCACGATGGGCCCCGTGGACCGGTAATTCGTTTCTAGTCGAACCAGCGTCGCATCGGGAAACGCCGCAGGGAATTCGAGGAGGTAATCGCTGGTCGCTCCAGTAAAAGAATAAATGGTCTGACTGGCATCACCCACAACACAGAGGTCTTGTCGATCACCGAGCCACAGATTCAGCAGGTGATGTTGAAGTGGTGAGACGTCTTGGTACTCATCTACAACGAAGAATCGATACCGTTCGCGCACCTCCATAGCGACACTCGGTTCACTTTCGATCATGCCTGCTGTCAAAAGCAAGACATCCTCAAAATCTATCTGCGCTCGCTCATCTTTCAGATTTTCGTAGGCTTGCTGAATGGCCATCACTTGGGACACTGAAAGTCCGCCAGGCATGGAGCGCCCATGCGCCCGAGTCTCATATGCGGCGAGCGTAAGGTTGCTCACCTTGCGCCACTCCACCTCTGTCGCAAGATCACGAATGGTGGCAGTGTCAACCTTTGAGCCGGCAACGTTGGCCGCCTCGGCCAAAGCGCGGCTCTTCTTTTCTAAAATACGCGGGGTTTGGCCGCCGACAACCTGCGGCCAAAAATAGCCCAGTTGTTTCAGCGCCGCGGAGTGGAATGTGACGGACTGAACGGGGCCAGCACCAAGGTGGCGGAGCCGCGTTCTCATCTCGCCCGCTGCACGAGCGGTGAACGTCAGTGCCAAGACGCGATCAGGCGAATATGTGCCCGTCGCGACGCCATACGCAATGCGATGGGTAATGGCACGAGTCTTGCCTGTTCCTGCTCCAGCAAGCACCCGCACGGGGCCTCGTAATTCTTCTGCCGCCTGCCGCTGTTCCGGGTCGAGCGCTGACAAAAGTTCCTCCGGCGTGGCAGGAACCAAAGCTTCCGTCATCGCGTTCCCAGCCAGGTCACGTCTTGATCAAGGGTTTCGCCCAACCAATGTTCGATCATCGCTCGCGCAATCGAAACGGGGGCCGGTAAAATAATGGTCTCCGTAGCGGCCCGCAACTCGTCGCGCGTAAACCACCGAACTGCCAAGATTTCTTCGCCATCAGGCGTGAGGTTCTCTGCATCAGCACCAGGTGCGAGCTTGGCATGAAAGCCCAGCATGAG
>JBLHYZ010000035.1:0-8236 GCA_047631115.1 Alpinimonas sp.
CAGAACAAGACCACGGCTGACCTGTGGGTCATGGCCCCCATGGTTTCGGATGCCGAAGAAAGTGACTACTTCGTCGACCTTGCCCGTGAGCTCGGCATCAAGGTTGCGGGAGTGATGGCCGAGGTCCCCTCGCTGGCCCTCATGGCTGAGCAGGTCATGGTGAAGTCTGATTTCGTCAGCATCGGCACCAATGACCTCACCCAGTACACGATGGCTGCCGATCGAATGCTGGGATCGGTTGCCTCATACCAAGACCCGTGGCACCCCGCGGTGCTGCGCCTGATCAAGCAACTTGGCGATGCCGGCGCTCTTCTGGACTGCCCGGTCGGCGTGTGCGGCGAAGCGGCGGCCGATGCCAACCTCGCTATTGTGCTCGTAGGCCTTGGAGCAACCTCGCTCAGCATGACGCCCGCGGCACTTGCGGATGTTCGTGCGGCGCTCCTCACCGTAAATCTGGCTGAGGCCCAGGCACTCGCCACCAAGGCACTCACCGGCCGAACCGCTGCCGAATCCAGGGTGCTCGGCACCGCATAGTTTTTCTCATACGCTCTTTCACGGCAGAGACGGCTGAGTTTCTTCCCTCGAAACCCGGCTACCACGACAAAAGGTCCGGATCCTTTCGGAGGGCCGGACCTTCTGTGCACCTTCGTGCAATAAAACTCTGCGAGCCCTTTAGCGCTTTCCGCGCAGAACGGCCTGCTTCACTTCGGCGATGGCCTGAGTGACCTCGATGCCGCGGGGACATGCCTCGGTGCAGTTGAAGGTGGTGCGGCAGCGCCACACGCCTTCTTTGTCGTTGAGGATGTCGAGCCGAACATCCGCTGCATCGTCGCGCGAGTCGAAGATGAAGCGGTGCGCGTTGACGATGGCGGCGGGGCCAAAGTACTGGCCATCGGTCCAAAAGACAGGGCATGACGTGGTGCACGCGGCGCACAGAATGCACTTTGTGGTGTCGTCGAAGACGGAACGCTCAGCGATGGACTGCGTGCGCTCCTTACCAGCCTCGGGCGTGGAGTTCGCGATGAGGAAGGGCTTCACGGCGCGGTAGGCCTCGAAGAAAGGCTCCATGTCGACAATGAGGTCCTTCTCCAAGGGCAAGCCCTTGATGGCCTCAACGTAGATGGGCTGAGTGATGTCCAGATCCTTGATCAGGGTCTTGCACGCCAGGCGATTGCGGCCGTTGATGCGCATGGCATCGGATCCGCAAATACCGTGTGCGCACGAGCGGCGGAACGACAGGGTGCCGTCCTGATCCCACTTGATCTTATGCAGGGCATCCAGGATGCGGTCGGTGGGGTAGACCGAGACGTCGAAGGATTCCCACCGTGCTTCTTCGTCGACCTCGGGGAGGAAACGACGAATGGTCAGGGTGATGGTGAACGCGTCAGCGGCGGTGAGGGTTTGGGTGGCAGCAGCCATGACTAGTACTTCCTCTCCATGGGCTGATAGTTCGTGATGACGACCGGTTTCCAGTCGATCTTGATGTGGTCGCCCGCGTGCTCCGAGGAAGCATCACCGGTGAGGTACGCCATGGTGTGAACCATGAAGTTGGCGTCGTCGCGCAGAGGGTAGTCATCGCGCATGTGACCACCACGGCTTTCTTTGCGGTTGCGGGCCGAGAAGACGACGACCTCTGCGAGGTCCAGCAAGAACCCGAGCTCAACGGCCTCGAGGAGGTCGGTGTTGAAGCGCTTGCCCTTGTCATGAATGGCAATGTTCTTGTAGCCCTCACGCAACTTCGTGATGGTGTCCGTGACCTTACCCAACGACTCGTCGGTGCGGAACACCTGAGCGCCGCGGTCCATTTCTTCCTGCAGTTCTTTGCGCAGCGCAGACACACGCTCAGTCCCACTGGCGTTGCGGATGCTCTCAATCATGTTGCGCACGGGGCCGGCAGGATCTTCGGGCAGGGGCACAAACTCGGCCGTTTTCGCGTACTCAACCGAGTAGCGACCGGCGCGCTTGCCGAACACGTTGATGTCCAGCAGCGAGTTGGTACCCAGGCGGTTAGAACCGTGAACAGAAACACAGGCGCACTCACCCGCGGCATACAGGCCGGGGATAACAGTGTCGTTGTTGCTCAGCACCTCGGCCTTGATGTTGGTGGGAATGCCGCCCATGGCATAGTGCGCGGTGGGCATCACAGGAACGGGCTCAACAACGGGGTCGACGCCCAGGTACGTGCGAGCGAACTCGGTGATGTCGGGGAGCTTGGTCTCAAGGACTTCAGCACCGAGGTGGGTGCAGTCCAGGTACACGTAGTCCTTGTTGGGACCAGCTCCACGGCCTTCCTGCACTTCTTGAACCATGCAGCGAGCAACAATGTCGCGCGGAGCGAGGTCTTTAATGGTGGGGGCGTAGCGCTCCATGAAGCGCTCACCACTGGCGTTACGCAGAATGGCACCTTCACCACGAGCGCCTTCGGTGAGGAGGATTCCGAGGCCAGCCAAGCCGGTGGGATGGAACTGGAAGAACTCCATGTCCTCCAGCGGAATACCCTTGCGCCACAGGATCCCCACGCCGTCGCCGGTGAGGGTGTGTGCGTTGGAGGTGGTCTTGTAGATCTTGCCGAAACCGCCGGTGGCAAAAACAATGGACTTGGCCTGGAAGACGTGCAGGTCTCCGGTCGCCAACTCGTAGGCCACCACGGCGGAAGGGCGCTGGACGCCATCTACCTCGGTCATTACGAGGTCAAGAACGTAGAACTCGTTGTGGAACTGGATACCCAGCTTCACGCAGTTCTGGAACAGCGTTTGCAAAATCATGTGGCCGGTACGGTCAGCGGCGTAGCAGGAGCGACGGACCGGAGCCTTGCCGTGGTCGCGGGTGTGGCCACCGAAACGACGCTGGTCAATCTTGCCGTCGGGAGTGCGGTTGAAGGGAAGGCCCATGTTCTCAAGGTCTATGACCGCGTCGATGGCTTCCCTAGCCAAAATCTCGGCCGCGTCTTGGTCAACCAAGTAGTCGCCACCTTTGACGGTGTCGAACGTGTGCCACTCCCAGCTGTCCTCTTCGACGTTGGCCAAGGCTGCGGCCATGCCACCTTGCGCCGCACCAGTGTGCGAACGCGTGGGGTAGAGCTTGCTGATGACACCAACGCGGGCGTGAGGGCCAGCTTCGATGGCGGCACGCATCCCGGCGCCACCTGCTCCCACAATGACGACGTCGTACTGGTGATAGTGAACCCCGTCGATGACCTTGGTCTCTTCGGTGGCGGATGAGCTGGGGGACGTCACGAGTCAAACTCCGTTACAGGCACGAGGCCGCTTCAGGCACAAGGCCATTGGGTGAGGGAAAGGAAGTGGGGAATGTTACTGCGCTGGGCAGAACGAAGGCAGCAGGCTGAACTGATCTGCTGGCACGGAAGGGCAGGGATCGAACGTGAAGATCACGAGGGTTCCCAAGATGATTAAGATGCCGGCTGAGGAAAAAATCGCACTCTTAAGAATGTTGCCCAGGCGGATTGTGCTGGCATAGTCGTTCACCAGCGTGCGCATGCCGTTGGCTCCGTGAAGCAAGGCGAGCCACAGCATGAGAAGGTCCCAGACCTGCCAAAACGGCGTTGCCCACTTGCCGGCAACGAAGGCGAAGTCGATTGCCTTGACGCCGTCGCCCACCATGAGGTTGATGAAGAGGTGGCCGAAGATGAGCACGACGAGCACGACGCCGGAGGCGCGCATGTAAATCCATCCCCATTTTTCCCAGTTGACACCTTTGCGGCGAGTGGGAAGGGGGGAGCTGCGGGGGGCTTCAATGGTTGCCATTAGTTACCCACCTCGCTGAAGACGTTAATGAGATGGCGTGGCACGAAGCCGGCCATGAGAACGACCCAAATACCCAATACGATCCAGAACATGAGGCGCTGGTACTTGACGCCTTTGCTCCAGAAGTCGATCAATATGATGCGCAAGCCGTTGAGAGCGTGGAAGATGATGGCGGCAACGAGGCCAACTTCACCGATGCCCATCAGAGGGTTCTTATACGTGCCGATGACGGCGTTATACGCCTCGGGACTTACCCGAACAAGGGCGGTGTCAAGAATGTGGACGAGCAAGAAAAAGAAAATGGCCACACCGGTAATACGGTGCAGAACCCATGACCACATGCCGGTGTTGCCGCGGTACAACGTACCGCCCGGAAGGGGCGACTTCTTTTTTGCTGAACGTGGTGCCTGAGCAACTGACACGAACAACCCTCCTTGGTTGTGATGTGAGCCCACGAAACCTGACGCCACCGTGAACACTAGAACTTGCTCTGAGTTTACGACTAATCCCATGGTTTCTCTTGAGGTGTTCTGAGGGGGAGAGCCCGATAGTGTTGCAATATGGCAATGCAGAGCGACCCCATCGATGGCTTTTACGTGGTAATTCCGGCCGGCGGAATCGGTTCGCGGCTGTGGCCGCTGTCTCGTGCAGATGCCCCCAAATTCCTGCACGACCTAACGGGTTCGGGCTCCTCTTTGCTGCGTGACACGTGGGATCGTATGGCCCCTCTCGCTGGAGAACAGCGCATCATGGTTGTTACCGGGCGCGCGCACCGGGCCGCCGTTGAACAGCAATTGCCCGCTCTAGCCGATGCCAACGTGGTTCTGGAGAGCGAACCCCGCGAATCCTCGGCCGCCATTGCCCTCGCCGCCGCTATTTTGGAACGCCGCGAACCGGGCGTTATCATTGGCTCGTTCGCCGCCGACCACGTTATTAAAGGTGCCCGATTCTTCCGCCAGTCGGTGGCAGAGGCCGTCGCTGCGGCACGCGCGGGCTACATCGCGACCATCGGCATTCGCCCAACCGAACCTGCGGTGGGGTTTGGGTACATCTGCGCGCCCGACTCGATTGACATCGAGGGAGCCCCCACCGCGCACCTCGTCGAGTCCTTTGTCGAGAAGCCCAACTTGGAAACAGCTGAGGCCTACGTGGCCAGCGGAGACTATATGTGGAATGCCGGAATGTTTATCTCCCAGGCATCCGTTCTCTTGGAGGCCTTGGGTAAGACTCAGCCGGAACTTCTGGCGGGTATCAACAAATTGGCCGAGGCCTGGGATACCCCACGCCGGGGCGCCGTGGTAGACCAGGTTTGGCCTCGCCTTGTGAAGATTGCTATTGACTATTCGGTTGCCGAGCCAGCTGCAGCCGCGGGAAAGCTTGTTGTGGTTCCGGGTGAGTTCGACTGGGACGATGTCGGGGACTTCGCCTCGATCGCCAAGCTTCACTCCACCGGATACAAAAATGACCTAGCTATTTTGGGGGAGGATGCACGCGTGCTTGCTGATGCCTCAAGTGGCATCGTTGTCTCGGAGGGCGGGCGTACCATTGCCGTGATCGGCGTGAAAGACATTGTTATTGTCGATACCCCTGATGCCCTTCTGGTCACCACCATCGCCAACGCCCAAAAGGTCAAGAGCGTGGTCGATGCCTTGCGGCTTGCCGGTCGAGACGACGTCCTCTAACGGCATCCGTAGGATTCCTGCTCATGTGAGCACCTAAATAGCATTTATGTAACCATTCCGTAGCGATTTTCCAGATTGAGCTTGAAGATTCGTTGCGTTGGATAACCTTGCATCACCCTTTAAGCACTCATGCTAGGGAAAAATTCTGGAGGTAATTTTGAGCACTATTACCCGCAAGGCCGTATTTGCCGGCCTAGCATCGCTGGGCACCATCGCCCTTCTCGCTGGCTGCGCAAGCGCACCAGCAACAGACACTGCATCGGCCGGAGCATCTGACTTCATTCCCTGCATGGTTTCCGACGCCGGTGGATTTGACGACAAGTCGTTCAACCAGTCCGGTTATGAGGGTCTCAACGCTGCAGCAGCAACTTTGGGCGTAACGCCTATCGAAGTTGAATCCGCTACGGAGACAGACTTCGCCCCCAACATTCAAAGCCTCGTTGATCAAGGCTGCAACATCGTGACAACCGTTGGTTTCTTGCTAGCTGATGCAACCGCGGCTGCCGCTGAGGCAAACCCCGACATCAACTTCGCCATCATCGACGACAGCTCGATCATGGCTGACAACGTCAAGCCCATTGTTTTTGATACCGCACAGGCAGCATTCCTCGCCGGCTACGCAGCAGCGAGCTACAGCACCACCGGTGTTGTTGGTACGTTCGGTGGAATGCAGATTCCTCCCGTGACCATCTTCATGGATGGCTTCGTTGACGGCGTTGCATACTTCAACGCTCAGAAGAGCGCCAGCGTCAAAGTTGTCGGCTGGGACGTTGCCTCGCAGACCGGTTCCTTCACAGGTGGCTTCGCTGCCGGAGTCGAAGCCAAGACAGCAGCACAGGGCCTCATCGACCAGAACGCTGACGTCATCTTCCCCGTAGGTGGACCCATCTTCTTGAGCGCTGCTGAGGCAATCAAGGATTCGGCCAAGCCCATTGTCATGATCGGTGTTGACGCTGACGCTTACCTCACCGCTCCCGACATCGGCTCGCTCTTCCTGACCTCGGTCTTGAAGCAGGTCGGCGTGGGTGTCTCAGACGCTACGTTGGCAGCCGCTAATGGAACCTTCAACAACACCCCCTTCGTTGGCACACTTGCTAACGACGGCGTTGGCCTAGCACCTTTCCACGACTTCGCTTCGATGGTCAATCCTGACCTTCAGTCAGAGCTGGATGCAATCAAGGCTGGCATCATCGACGGTTCGATCATGGTCGAGTCGCCTTCATCGCCCAAGTAATTCATCACCACCTGTGAAGCAGGGAGGTTGGCCATGCGGCCAGCCTCCCTGCTTCCTTTTGGGGCCCCAAACGCTCAGGTGAGCACTTTTCACCTTTGTGTCACGTCACACTCAAAGTAGATTGAGACACATGAAGCTCGAACTTCGCGGTATTACCAAAAGATTCGGTGCGTTGGTCGCCAATGATCACATTGATCTTGTCGTTCAGCCGGGGGAGATTCACGCCCTTCTGGGAGAGAACGGAGCGGGCAAATCCACGCTCATGAACGTTCTTTACGGCCTTTACCAGGCCGACGAGGGCCAGATTCTTCTCGATGATGTTGTTCAGTACTTCTCTGGCCCCGGCGATGCAATGCTTGCGGGCATCGGAATGGTGCACCAACACTTCATGCTGATCCCCGTATTTACCGTGGCTGAGAACGTCATGCTGGGCCACGAGAGCACTACGTTCGGTGGGCGCCTTAACCTAGCTGCAGCCCGTGACAAGGTTCGGGCCATTAGCGCTCGGTTCGGCTTCGATGTCGACCCCGATGCCCTTGTAGGAGACCTGCCCGTTGGTATCCAGCAGCGCGTTGAAATCATCAAGGCACTTTCCCTTGACGCTCAGGTGCTCATTTTCGATGAGCCCACCGCCGTCTTGACCCCGCAGGAGACTGATGAGCTGATGGTCATCATGCGGCAACTCCGCGAGGCTGGTACCGCGATCGTCTTTATCACGCACAAACTTCGTGAAGTGCGAGAAGTTGCCGACAAAATCACCGTCATCCGCCTAGGCGCGGTCGTCGGCGAAGCTGACCCCAGTAAAACAAACGAAGCTCTTGCCTCGATGATGGTGGGCCGCGCGGTAGAGCTCACCGTGCACAAAGAACCTGCTCAGCGAGGTCCCGCCTCGCTTGTCGTGCAGAAATTGACTGTTCTCGATGCCCAAGGCCACAGGGTCGTCAGCAACGTCAGCTTCGAGGTTCACGCGGGAGAAATCCTCTGCATCGCTGGCGTTCAAGGCAACGGTCAAACCGAACTTGCCGAGGCCATCATGGGGCTTGAGCCCCACACCCACGGTGTCATTGAGCTGAACGGTGAATCACTCCGAGGTCGAAGCGTTCGTCAAATTTTGGACAAGGGCGTGGGGTACATCCCAGAGGATCGCTCGCATGACGGACTGGTGGGTTCGTTCACGATTTCCGAAAACCTTATTCTTGACCGTGCCAATGGAGCACCGTTCGTCAAAGCGGGCAGCCTCCAGCTGAAATATTTGGCAGAGTTCGCGACCGAAACATCTAAGGAATTTGATATCCGATCGCAAAGCATTCTGTCCAAGGCGAGTGAGCTCTCTGGTGGAAACCAGCAGAAGGTCGTTCTGGCGCGCGAGCTCAGCCGCGACCTCAAATTCTTTTTGGCCGCGCAACCGACGCGAGGAATCGATGTTGGGTCCATCGAATTTGTGCACAAGCGCATTGTGGCAACGAGAGATGCGGGAGTTCCCGTCATCGTTGTGTCCACGGAGCTGGATGAGGTGACGGCACTAGCTGACCGCATCGCGGTAATGTACCGGGGCA
>JBLHYZ010000036.1:0-8192 GCA_047631115.1 Alpinimonas sp.
TTGGTCATCTCGCACGATCGCTACCTACTCGAGCGAGTGACCGATAACCAGTTTGCTGTCATGGACGGTCACGTTCGCCACCTTCCTCGCGGCGTCGATGAGTACCTCGAACTGCGCACCAAGCAGATGGCTGCCCCCAAAAAGGGAACCGCTACCGGCGCACCGACCTCTCACGGTTCTGCCGGTTTTGAGTCGGCGGAATCCTCCGGTTCGGCAGCCCCTGCAGCGCGGGTTTCCTCTCTCACCGGAGCCGACCTGCGCAACGCCGAGAAGGAGTTCTCCTCTATCGAGCGCAAGATCGCCAAGCAGCAGGGTGACGTCAAGACCATTCACGCCAAAATGGCGGCCCATGACCCTAACGACTATGTGGGTCTTGGCGCGCTCTCAGATGACGTTGGTAAGGCGGAAAGCACCATTGCTGATCTGGAGACGCGCTGGGTCGAACTCTCGGAGCTTCTCGCGAAAGATTAGGGCAGGCGCGCAGGCGGGCAGGAGTGGCTGTGGTTTACCGAATCTGCTCAATGTCGGCGGATGATCCCCACGCAGTATCTGCCGTGACGACGATGGCGTTCAAACGCTGAGCCGTGGCCAAGCAGAGTCGGTCCCCAAGCGAGAGTCCGTTTCCGGCCTTCCAGAGGACGGCCGCTAGCTCGGCGTCGAAAATCGTCACAGGCTCAACGCGCACATTCAACGCAGCAAGAATCGACGTGTATTGGAGCCAGTCGCTTCGTTTCTGCACAACTTTTTGAGCGAGTTCGGACCAGTTTGCCGCGCTGACAACTCCGCCAGCCAGGCGATCCTCGACGAGGTCTGCGCCATTTTCGTTATAGAGAAAAGCGAGAATGGCTGAGACGTCAAAGAGAAAGACTCGATTGCTTTTGGTCATTCTGCGGCGGCCGCGGCACGGCGTTCGGACAGGAATTCAGCAACTGTACCCTTGCCTTGCATTGACCCGCGAAGCGCGGAAAGAAGATCCTCTTGAGCCATGAGCTGGACGCCATGCTCGGTGTCAATGGCGACCAAGGCGGTGCCTTGAGCCCAACGATGGCGCGCGCGGATTTCGGCGGGGATGACCACGCGACCGCGCTCTCCCACATTCACCTTATATGTGTCACTCATCCCTCCAGTGTGCCACATCGGGAGTATTGGCACCAGAGTCTCCGGCGATATTTAGACGAGATACGTTGCGAGAAACTAAATGGCAAAAGCTAGGGCAGGTGGACGTCGCGCTTATCCACCTGGATGCTCAGGCGACGCAGGGCCTCAGCCAGGCGTGACTGTTCCGAGCGAGAAAGCGACGACAGGAGCAGGGCCTCGGCGTCGACGAGACGGGTGATGGCGGCATCCACCCGAGTCAATCCAGCCGATGTCATCCTGACGAGCACGCCGCGGCCGTCATTGGGGTCGACGCGGCGTTCAACGAGGCCGCGCTCTACGAGACGATCAATCCGATTAGTCATTGTCCCGCTGGAAACGAGGGTCTGGGCCAAGAGGCTCTTGGGACTGAGTTGGTAGGGGTCACCTTCTCGGCGCAGGGCAGCGAGAACATCGAATTCCCAGGAGTCGAGTTCGGAGCGTGTAAAAGCGGTGCGCCGGGCGCGGTCCAGCATCTTGGCCAAGCGGCCAACGCGCGAGAGAATTTGAAGGGGAGCGAAGTCGAGATCTGGTCGTTCTCGCCGCCAGGATTCCACAATTCTGTCAACTTCATCGTTCTCGGGTGTCATGTACTTATTATCCCGCGTGATTTTCTGGCACAATGAAGGAAGTGAGATTGCACAACTAATTTCATAATTCCGCCATGGTGTAATGGCAGCACGGCAGCCTTTGGAGCTGCCTGTCTAGGTTCGAGTCCTGGTGGCGGAGCGGATGAAGGGAATCCCATGGCCGACGATCAACTCGCCATCATCGTCTTGGCGGCAGGCCAAGGTACCCGCATGAAGAGTGCGACCCCCAAGCTGCTGCACAAACTCGGTGGCGTGACGGTCGTCAGCCACGTGCTGGCTACGGCGCGTGAACTGGGCGCCGCCCACGTTGTGACGGTGGTGCGACACGAGCGCGACCGTCTGGTTGAAGTAATCGAGATTGATCTTCCGTCCAGCATCATCGTTGACCAAGACGATATCCCCGGCACCGGCCGAGCCGTCGAACTGGCCGTTGCTGCGCTTCCCTCCAGCTTCGCCGGTGACGTTCTGGTTGTGAACGGCGATGTGCCCCTTCTTGACGCAGCTACGTTGAAGCGCTTGGTTTCCGCTCACCGTGAAGACCAGGCCGCTGCCACGATTCTTTCCACCACGCTGGATGACGCCGAAGGCTATGGGCGCATCATTCGATCAACCGATGGCCGGCTCGACCGCATTGTTGAACACAAAGACGCTTCCCCTGAGGAACGTGACGTGCGCGAAATCAATGCCGGCATTTATGTTTTCTCCTTCGCTGCGCTGAAGCAACAGCTCGTTCACCTCACGCAGGAGAACTCACAGGGCGAGAAGTACATCACCGATGTCATCGGCCTCTTGCGAGCGGCAGGGGCTCCTGTCGCAGCGGTTGAGCTCAGCGAGTCCTGGAAGGTTGAGGGCATCAACGACCGCGCTCAACTGGCTCGTGCCGCCGGACTGCTCAATGGGCTGATCGTGCGTGGGTGGCAACTCGCCGGTGTCACCATTCTCGACCCTGCCACCACGTGGATTGATTTGCAGGTGCAGCTTTCTCCCGACGTCGAGATTAAGCCGGGCACGCAGCTTCTGGGTGCCACCGTGGTCGAGACCGGGGCGATCATTGGCCCGGACACCACGTTGGTTGACACCGAGGTGGGTGCGAACGCCACGGTGAAGCGCACCGATGCGACTCTCGCTGTTATTGGCGCCCGCGCGACAGTGGGGCCCTTTGCCTACCTGCGCCCTGGGACGTACCTGGATGACGACGGCAAAATCGGCACATTCGTTGAGACAAAAAATGCACGCATCGGTGTGGGCAGCAAGGTTCCTCACCTCTCCTACGTTGGAGATGCGACGATCGGCGAGGGCAGTAATATCGGGGCCGGAACGATTTTTGCCAACTACGACGGTGTGACAAAGAACCACTCCATCATTGGGTCGCACGTTCGCACCGGGTCGCATAACGTCTTTGTTGCTCCAATTAGAATTGGTGATGGCGCTTATACCGGTGCCGGCACGGTCGTTCGCAAGGATGTACCCGCAGGTTCGTTGGCTATCACCGTGGCTCCACAACGCAACATGGATGGTTGGGTCGTCACCAACCGTTCGGGTTCAGCAGCTGCTAACGCTGCCGAACAATCTGACGATAAATAGCGCAAGCTACTACGACGCCAAAGGGGCACCGTGACCGAAATAGTCGTTCAGAACAAGAAGAAACTTGTTCTGGTATCCGGCCGTGCCTATCCCGAGCTTGCTGAGCAGGTAGCCGCTGAGCTCGAGTGCGAGGTCTCCACGACAGACTTACGCACCTTTGCCAATGGCGAGATCTATGCTCGTTATGACGAGAGCGTTCGTGGAGCTGATGCCTTCGTGATTCAGTCACACAGCGCCCCCATCAACGAGTGGCTGATGGAACAACTCATCATGGTGGATGCCCTGAAGCGCGCTTCCTGCAAGCGCATCACCGTCGTCGCGCCCTTCTACCCTTACTCGCGCCAAGACAAGAAGGGCCGAGGCCGTGAGCCCATTTCTGCCCGACTTGTTGCCGACCTGTTCAAGGCTGCTGGCGCCGATCGCATCATGAGCATTGACCTTCATGCCGCTCAAATTCAAGGTTTCTTTGACGGCCCCGTTGATCACCTCTTTGCGATGCCCGTTCTTCTGGAGCACTTCCGCGCCCAGCTGGACCCCTCAACCCTCACGATTGTCTCGCCCGACATGGGCCGTGTTCGCGTTGCCGATATCTGGAGCGAGAAGCTGGGCTGCCCGTTGGCCATTATTCACAAACGTCGCGACCCCAAGGTGCATAACCAAGTCACCGTGCACGAAATTGTGGGTCAGGTTGAGGGCCGCGTCTGTCTTCTCGTCGACGACATGATTGACACGGGGCGCACCATCGTTAAGGCCGCTGAAGCCCTTAAGGCTGCCGGCGCGATTGGTGTCATTGTGGCGGCAACCCACGCCGTCTTCTCTGACCCTGCCGTCGAGCTATTGCAGTCGAAATACATAGACCAGGTCGTTGTCACCGACACCTTGCCCTTGCCGCCGGAGAAGCGCTTCGACACGCTCACCGTTCTTCCCATTGCCCCGCTGTTGGCTCGCGCCATTCATGAAGTCTTCGACGACGGTTCCGTTACTTCCATGTTTGAGGGCGCTGCGTAGGGTTAGGTCATCGCCGCGCGGGCCCGCTGAGACTCTTTAGGGAGCTTGGAGCTCTGCAAGCGTCGGGGGATTGCAGCCAGCGCGAGAACAGGTAATAGCACCAACGCGTGCCGCGAGGGTGAGGAGCTCACGCCAATCTTCGATGGAGACGTCTTCGAGCAGAGCGCCAGCGTTGCGGCCGAGGGCACCGAGTTGCTGCAGGCCGTAGAGAGTTGCTCCCAGAAACGAATCCCCAGCTCCCACGGTGTCGACCAAGGTGATAACGGGTGCCGAAACACTGATTGACTCGCCCAGCGGCGTGAAAAGAGTTGCTCCCTCCGCTCCACGGGTCATGATGACAAAACGACCACCGGTGGTCCATACTGCCGCAGTTACGCAGGGCTCACGCTCCGGAAAAAGCCAGAGAAGATCGTCATCGCTTGCTTTCACGATGTGGGCTAAGTCAATCTGGCGGGCGACGCGCAGACGCTCTGTGTCGCGATCAAACCCAAGCCCTGGCCGAATGTTGAGGTCAATGGCAACGGTGGAACTCTGGGTCGAATGGAGGTGACCAGCGAGGTGTTCAATGACGGTGGCGCCGGGATTAATCGCCGTGGCCAGTGACCCAATGACAATGGCGGCGGGAGGGGACTCCTCGAGGTGCCTGAAAGCACCCAGGGTCCATCCCCAGTCGGCGGTCCCCTTGACGTAGAAGCTGTAGGTGGCTTTGCCGTTGTCATCGAGAACAGCCACGGCCAGGGTCGTTGGGTCGGGTGTGCGCTCCACGAGAGCGAGGTCGATGTCTTCGGCAGACAGCCAGGCGTGAAGCTGCTCGCCAAAGCCATCGGTGCTCATGCGGCCGGCGAAGCTGACGTGTACTCCTAAGCGCGCGAGTGCTATCGAGACATTTGCCGGTGCACCTCCAGGCTTGGCCTGATAACTTGCATCCGACTGCTGGATGAGGTCGATCAGTGCCTCACCAATGACAACGATCTGGTCGTTCATTAGTGTGTGCTGGGTACGGCGTCGATTTCGCTGCGGTCGCCCGACCACAGCGTGTGGAAGATTCCGGCCATGTCGCTGCGCTTGTAGGTGTGCGCTCCGAAGAAGTCGCGTTGTCCCTGAACAACGGCGGCGGGCAGTCGAGGTGAGCGAAGGCCGTCGTAGTAAGACAGCGACGAGCCAAAGGCCGGCACGGGGATCCCGCCGAGAGCGGAGTGAGCCACCACGGAACGCCACGAGGTCAACGAGCGAGCGATGGCCTCGGTGAAGTAGTCGTCGTGCAGCAGCGAGAGAAGGTTGGCGTCTGTGGCATAGGCGTCAGCGATGCGGTTGAGGAACTGAGCGCGGATGATGCAGCCGCCGCGCCAAATCTTGGAGACGGCGCCCAAATCGATGGTCCAGTTGTACTCCTTGGCGCCGGCGCGGATGGCGTCAAAACCCTGGGCGTACGCCACAATTTTCGACGCGTACAGTGCGCGGCGAACATCCTCCACGAAGGCAGCCTTGTCGTCAAAGCTCCATTCCTTGGCTTCGGAGGGCAGGCTCTGCGAGCCAGCGCGCTGAGCGGTCTGCGAAGACAACGAGCGAGCAAAAACAGCTTCGCCAATGCCCGAAACGGGAACACCGAGGTCGAGAGCTGTTTGCACGGTCCACACACCGGTTCCTTTCGAGCCGGCCTCATCGAGAATCACGTCAACGAGTGGTTTGCCTGTCTTGGCATCGACCTGCTTGAGGACTTCGGCGGTGATTTCGATGAGGTAGGACTCGAGCTCGCCCGTGTTCCATTCCGTAAAGATCTCGGCAATCTCCGCGGGGGAGAAGCCGCCGGCCTGACGAAGAATGTCATAGGCCTCGGCAATGAGCTGCATGTCGGCGTATTCGATGCCGTTGTGAATCATCTTCACAAAATGACCGGCACCATCGGTGCCGACGTGGGTCACGCAGGGCTCACCCTCGGCGATGGCGGCAATCGAAGAAAGGATGGGGCCGAGAGTTTTGTAGGCCTGAACGGAGCCGCCGGGCATGATGCTGGGGCCGTTCAACGCGCCCTCTTCACCGCCAGAGATACCAGCACCGACGAATTGGATGCCAGTGGCGCTCAGCGCCTTCTCGCGACGGATCGTATCGGTGAACAATGCGTTACCACCATCGACAATGATGTCGCCAGGTTCAAAGCGCTCAGCGAGCTCGTTGATCACGGCATCGGTTCCGGCACCGGCCTGCACCATAATCAGCGCGGTTCGTGGCTTTGCGAGGGAAGCAACGAAGTCATCAATGGATTTGCTGCCTACAAAGTTGGCTTCGGGATGTTCGTCGAGCAGAAGCTCGGTGCGGGCAAACGTGCGGTTGTAGATGGCAACTCGGTTACCCTCGCGACTGGCCAAGTTTCGGGCCAAGTTTGAACCCATGACGGCTAGTCCAACGACACCAATGTTTGCAACGGCAGCAACGCTCACGAAAATCTCCTCAAAACAGTCTCTGTGGCCAGGATGTTAGCCCGGCTGTTAAGCGTAGCGTTTTGCCGGCTCAGAGAAGAGCGGGTAAGCTGGACTCGAACTTCGGCGAGGGATGCCCGTTTAATCGCAGCAAGCTGTGATGAGCATCCGTAATCGACGCGGTGGAATGTGGCCCTCGCCTTTTCCTCACGCTGACATGCGTTCGAGTTGAAAACAAATCGAGAGGCCGCGGCCTCGAAAGACAAGGAGGCCATCATGGCTGAACTCACCAACAAAGTACCGGCAGATGTTCGCACCGAATTTGGAAAGGGCTTCGCTCGTCGCCTGCGCGCCAAGGGTCAGATTCCTGCCGTCGTATACGGTCACGGCGCCGACACCATTCACGTTTCGGTTCCTGCCCACCAGATCGGACTTCTCCTTCGCAAGAAGAACGCCATTCTTGATCTTCAGATTGATGGCGAAAGCCGCTTGGTTCTCGTGAAGGACGTTCAGAAGGACCCCGTTCTTCAGATCATCGAACACCTTGACCTCGTTGCCATCTCTAAGGGCGAGAAGGTCTTCGTCGAGGTTCCCATCCACATCATCGGTACGGCTCAGTCCGGGACCGTTCTCGAGTTCGACGTCAAGACCGTTGCGGTTGAGGCCGAAGCAACTCACATTCCCGAGTTCATCGACGTCAACATCGAGGGAGCCGTCTCCGGTTTCCGCGTTCTCTTGAGCGACTTGGTTCTCCCCAAGGGCACGGTCCTTGCTGGTGACCCCGGCGCTCTGGTCGTTCACGTCAGCCTTCCTGATGGCGCCGACATGGGCGAGAGCGAAGAGGAACTCGCTGCTGAGGTTGCTGACGATGAAGCCCACGCCGAGCACAAGGACGAGATCCACGCCGAAAAGCACGACGCCGAGAAGGCTGCAGCACTTGCTGACGCCGAGCTCTCTGGCGCCAACGCTGCGGCAGCGGAGTAATTAGCTCTGTCTGAGAACACCTGGTTAGTGGTCGGGCTCGGTAACCCCGGGCCCGGCTACTCCAGCCATCGCCACAACGTGGGGCAGATGGCTGTGTCGCAATTAGCCAACGACATGAGCGCGACTTTTCGCACTCACAAAGCAAACGCTCTTGTTGCCGAGGGTTGGATCACGCCTGGTGGCCCCAAAGTTATTTTGGCCAAGCCCAACACATTCATGAACCTTTCGGGCGGTCCCGTCGCAGCCCTGCTCTCGTTCTACGACCTTGAACCCTCTCAGCTGATCGTCGCGCACGACGAGCTGGACATGGATTTCGACGTCGTACGTATCAAACACGGCGGGGGTCACGGCGGCCACAATGGTCTGCGCGACATCATCGCCGCCAGCGGTGGCCCCCAATTCACGCGCGTGCGCATCGGCGTTGGCCGGCCGCCCGGTCGCCAAGACGCCGCTGACTTTGTGCTGCAACCGTTCT
>JBLHYZ010000037.1:0-8115 GCA_047631115.1 Alpinimonas sp.
GCTGGCCGTGCCACCGCAGTGTGGTTCCGCTTGGACGGCGGTCACTACATTATTCAATCCAGTACCTCTCAAAGTGGTGGCGCCTGGAGTACCCCAGTGGACGTCTCAGTTGCGGGGCAGAACGCTTTCAGCCCGCAGGTAAGTATTGATTCCACTGGCCGTGCCATTGCCGTGTGGTACCGCTACGACGGCAGTAATGACATTATTCAATCCAGTACCTCTCAAAGTGGTGGTGCCTGGAGCATCCCAGTGGTCGTCTCAGCTGCGGGGCAGGACGCTTATGACCCGCAGGTGAGTATTGATGCTGCTGGCCTTGCGGTTATCGTGTGGAACCGCTACGACGGCAGTAAGGACAGAATTCAATCCAGCACCATCGACAACCCCATCGCATCAACGCCCATATCAGCGTCCGCACCAGAGCTGGCGAAGACCGGCACGAACCGCCACGACTCAGGAGTACTTGCCATGGGGACCGCTGCTCTGCTCATACTCGGTGTTGGTGGAACACTCCTCACACGCCGCACGAAAAATCTAAAATAGTCGGTCCTCGCCGCCGCCGCGGTTTACCGCTGCCCACGTGCACGATCTTCTTTAGAAATCTGCAGAGACGCAGTTCCTGCAGGGTTCTCACAGCGTACGGTCAGGCATTTCGGAGTAGCGTGGCCGTATTGCGTCTCTAGGGGGTTTAACCCTGTTTCGTGATCTGGACGACGAGCTCTAAGGAATTAGTCATGTCAAATATTGTTGAAACTGCCGTTGGAGCAGGAACATTTACCACATTGGTCGCCGCAGTTCAGGCAGCTGGCCTCGTTGACACCCTCACAAGTGAGGGTCCGTTCACAGTTTTCGCACCCACCGATGAAGCATTCGCAGCGCTCCCCGCAGGAACGGTTGAAGGCCTGCTGGCCGACATTCCCGCACTGACGAAGGTACTGACGTTCCACGTCGTTGCCGGCAAGGTCATGGCAGCCGACGTTGTTAAGCTCACCTCCGCGACCACGGTCGAAGGAAGCGACGTCAGCATCGATGCAACTGACGGAGTCAAGGTGAACGGTGCAAACGTCGTCACCGCCGACATTGAATGCGACAACGGCGTCATCCACGTGGTGGATGCCGTTCTGCTTCCGTAGTAACAATGGGAGGAAAAGATAAGGGCTCTGCCCCTAGTCTTTTCTTCGCGGGGTAGCCCCTGCGAAAACCCGCCATTCTCGCCACCGTCCCCCGGTTGTCGTGAGTGGCGGTTTTTCTTTGCCCACTAGCCCCGGGTTCCCGCAGCTTTTACGAAAGGTTCCTTCGCGCTCAGAACTTTGTAAAACGTCCCCGCGCCTGTTTGACTGACGTCATGACAAAGACTGTCCTTAACCGACGTGCACTCGTCGTGGCCATTCTTGCGGCATTCGTCGCGTTTCTTGATGGCTCAATTATCAACGTCGCATTGCCTGCAATGAGCGCAGAACTGGGCGGGGGGCTCAGCGTTCAGCAATGGATCGTGGATGCCTACCTCATCACGTTGGGCGCCCTGATCCTGCTTGCGGGCTCACTGTCGGATCTGCTCGGTCGGATCGCGGTACTGCGCATTGGGCTGATCGGTTTTGGCATAGCATCCATCGCGTGTGGTCTTGCCCCGACCCCCGAGCTGCTCATTGCGGGGCGGGCACTGCAGGGTGTGGCGGGTGCTTTGCTTGTGCCGAGTTCGCTCGCCCTCATCCTGGGCACCCATCAGGGCGCGGCACAGTCGCGGGCGATCGGCGCCTGGACGGCGTGGACGTCAGCTGCTTTTATTGTCGGCCCGCTTCTCGGTGGGCTGCTTACCGACGGCATCAGTTGGCGTTGGGTGTTCTTCATCAACATCGTGCCGATTGTGGTGACCATGATTCTGATGGCCCCCATGCGCAACCAGCCCGCGGCCGTGCGCACCCCCATTGACTGGTGGGGTGCAACTCTCGGAGCTGTCGGTTTGGGCGGTGTGGTGTTTGGGCTCATCGAGCAGGCCAACTTTGGTTGGGCATCCCCCATCGTTTATGTGCCAATGACTTTCGGCGCGCTCTGCCTTGCTGGATTTTTGGTGCGCCAAGCCACGGCTACGGTCCCGATGATGCCGCTCTCGCTGTTTCGCAACCGCAACTTCGCTGTTGGCAATGCCGCCACGTTTGCGATCTACGCGGCGCTCTCGCTCGCAAGCCTCGTGATTGTGCTGTTCCTGCAGGAGAGTGCGGGCCTCAGCGCCACCGTTTCTGGTCTCGTCATGTTGCCTCTCACGATCATGTTGATCGCCTTCTCGTCGGTCTTCGGCGGTCTCGCGGGGCGTTTCGGTTCGCGCTGGTTTATGACCGCGGGGCCGCTTATCGCCGCCGTCGGTCTCCTCTCGCTGCGTGCAATTGACGTGCCGTTCGATTTTGTGTCGCAAGCCCTCCTCGGGGTGCTGCTTTTTGGTCTCGGCCTCTCGATCACGGTCGCGCCACTCACCTCGGCCGTTCTTGGTGCAATCGAGCCGGCCCGCTCGGGAATCGCTTCCGCCGTCAACAACGCCATTTCCCGCATTGCAAGCCTTATCGCGGTCGCCCTGCTGGGCGCCGTGATCGGAACGGTTGTGGATGCCGCGTGGCTCGACCGCGCCCTCACCCTGAGTGCGGTGCTCCTCGCCGCGGGAGCCCTCATCTCGGCGATCGGGATTCGGAAGGTTGTGGCCGACGAGATTTCGGTCGACACTGCCGCCCCGGAGAGTCCAGTGCACACGGATCGAGATGCAGGCGCGAGCGCATAGCGAGAGGCTGTGCGCCTTTTTTCGAGTGATTCTCAGCATTTCTGCAGCTGCCACGGTTTGAATGCTTTAGTGAATTTTGATGAGGACATACGAGGGACGTAGAAATGGCAGTCAGTCGCAAAACGGGAGCAATTTTAGCCGCGGGAGTGGCGGTACTTGCCCTTGGGGGTGCGCTTCTTGCCTATACGAAGCCATGGACAGCCTTTACCTCTGTCACTGTTGACGAAGTGGCTGCAGTGGAGGCCTATCGCTTAGCCCCCACCACGGCCCCAACCTCGGAACCATCCCCAGAAATCCCAGTCGAGTTGGCCGGAGGTATTTTTCAATCACAAGACCATGCAACATCCGGAGGAGCCACCATCGTGAAGCTCCCAGGGGGATCCCTTGTTCTTACGTTGTCAGAGCTTGTGACCGACAACGGGCCCGATCTCCATGTTTACCTGACAGATAATCCCACGGATGCAGCCGCGGGTTATTTTGTCGATCTTGGGGTTCTTAAAGGAAACCAGGGGACACAGAACTATGACGTACCTCTCGACGTAGATCTGTCGCGCGCAGTCTATGTTTCGATTTGGTGCGAGGATTTCTCTGTCCCCTTTGGCTTCGCCACTCTCGCTTAAGGCGACCCTCACCGAGGGAGACTTTCACCGAGGGAGACTTTCGGTGAGGGAGACTTCGGCTGAGAATTGTCTGCTGTGAGGCTGCTCATCAGGCAGGGATGCCGCAGGAATGACAGCGGGGGTGACCTGTGTGATTGACTGACGAACATGTCGTCACCCCGCGCACCAAAGCTCATCGGCCTCATCATTGTGGTCTTCATCAGCATGAGCCCGGGCATCATTTTGTCGATGCTCAATATGACGCCCGCCGGCAGCGCCGCCTCCATTGGAGCTATCGGTGGCGGTATCGCCATTATCGCGACCACGTTCAAACACGCAGTTTGGGCATCTGTCGCTATGGCGGTTGCCACCTTCCTGGCAGTGGGTTCCTCTTCCTCCGTGCCGCTCGCAGTTGGAGTCTTTGTTCTCATCGGGGCTTTCACTGGCGCGCTGAACCTCAAAGGCATCTCGAGCGCATTTATTTTTGTTCCCATCGCCGCGGGCTTCGCCTTGGCCGAACCACCCGCTCTCACGTCCTCTCTTGTTTTAGATGGACTCATTGTGGGCCTCATCACACTGGGGGCCGCCCTATTGCCGGTCATCATGGTGTCTCTTTTCCTTCAAGAACTGCCCAAAAAGCCCGAACTGAGTCTTCCGCGACGCGTGGTCCTGGGCTATGCCCTCAACCTTGCAATCCTGCTCGGAGTTTCGAGTTACCTCACGCTTCGCTTCGAGCTAGGTCAGCTCGGTGGATGGCTGATGCTGACCGTCGTCGTCATTGTTCAGCCGACGTTGCGCGCTTCATGGACCAAAGGTGTACAGCGGGCATCCGGGACTATTCTCGGATTCTTCATTGCCGTTGGAGTAGCAAGTTCCATTCCTCTACCCGGGATGTATTTTGCCCTCGGTAACATTTTCATCATTGTGGCGCTGCTCGCTAGCGCTCAAAATCGGCCATATTGGCAGTACGCCATGTTCTTGACACCCGGCATCGTCTTGCTGAATGGAACGAGCACATCCATAGCGTTAACAGCTGAAGCCCGTCTTCTTGCCACCATAGCCGGGGCGCTGATCTGCCTTGTGGTGCTCCTTCTCGAACGCCCGCTTTATCGCACTATCGCTGCGAAGGCTGGGGCAGAAAGCTATTAGTCATCGGCATTCGGGGAGAAGCCTATGAGAGTTCATCTGAAAATCAGTCTCTTTGAGTAGGTGACCGTGGCGCATCTAGGTTTTCTAGGTTGCCGCTGATTTTTTTTGCTCGCTAAAATTTTCGTATGTCATTCATCGAGGCGATCGATCTCGTCAAAACGTATTCGCCCAAGGGCTCTCCACAGGTTAGAGCGCTTGACGGTCTTAACCTAGCGGTACAGCAGGGAAGTGTGACTGCTCTCTTGGGCCCCAACGGGGCGGGCAAGACAACGGCGGTGAAAGTACTCACCACTCTGATCCAGCCCGATTCAGGCTCCGCTTTTATTGATGGCGTTAATGTCGCTGCCGAGCCTCAAGCCATCCGGCGAATGATTGGCGCAAGCGGACAATATGCCGCTGTCGATCAAAACTTGACCGGCTTTGAGAATCTTTTGATGGTGGGCAAGCTCTACCATTTGGGAGCCAAGGTTGCTCGCCAGCGTGCAGAGGAACTTATCGAGCTCTTTGACCTTACCGAGGCCCAGAACCGAACGGTCAAGGGGTACTCCGGGGGCATGCGTCGTCGCATTGACCTTGCCGGCGCGCTCGTGATTAGGCCACCGGTGCTTTTCTTGGATGAACCAACGACAGGTCTGGATCCCCGGAGTCGATTGGGCTTGTGGGAGGTTATCGAGCAGTTGGTTGCGGACGGTACGACCGTATTGCTTACGACCCAATACTTGGAAGAAGCGGATCGGCTCGCCAACTCCATCTCGGTTATAGACAACGGTCGGGTGATTGCGCAGGGCACGGCGGACGAGCTCAAAGCATCTATGGGGGGACTGCGTGTCACAGTGACCCTCGTTAATGAGTCCCAAAGTGAAGCGGCGCAGGCACTTCTGACTCGACTTGGTTCGGGGGAAATGGCCGTTCTAAGTGGCCGCACGTTGGTTGTCCCGGTTGACGATGGGCCTCGTGCACTTGCCGCCATTGTCGGTGCCGCTGAGGCGGAGGGCATCGGTCTTCATGATGCTGGAATGAGACGGCCAACCCTCGATGACGTGTTCCTCCAACTGACCGGTCGCACCGCTCAAAATGACGAAGCTGAAACAGAGAGCGCGGCATGACAACGACCACGGCCACCACTCTTCAACCCATTCCCGGTAATTCCCTGACGCGTTTTCTGAGCGACGGAGGGGTGACCACGTGGCGCAATCTAATGAAGATCATCAGAGTGCCTGAGATTCTTCTCTTCAGCCTGATCCAGCCCATCATGTTTGTTTTGCTCTTTACCTTTGTTTTTGGGGCGGCGATCGATATTCCGGGTGATGGGTACACATCGTTCTTGATGGCAGGAATTTTTGCGCAGACAGTAGTCTTCGGCTCGACCTACTCGGGTTCTGCCATGGCTCAAGACCTCAAAGACGGCATTATCGACCGCTTCCGCACCCTGCCGATGAGCGGCGCTGCCGTGTTGGTAGGGCGTACCAACGGTGACCTTGTCATCAATACCCTGTCTATGTTGGTGATGATGGGAACCGGATTGCTCGTTGGTTGGCGAGTGAATTCTTCCCCACTGGAGTTCCTTGCCGGCGTCGGACTCTTGCTTTTGTTCTCCTACGCTTTCTCGTGGGTGATGGCTTTTCTGGGGATGTCCGTCAAAAGTCCCGAGATCATTAACAACGCCTCTTTTCTTGTTCTTTTTCCGTTGACCTTTATCTCCAATGCGTTCGTGCCCAGCGAAAACTTGCCGACACCGTTGAGGATTTTTGCCGAATGGAATCCGGTTTCTGCGCTGGTTCAGTCGGCGCGAGAACTCTTTGGCAACGTACCTCCGGGAACGCCCGTGGGGGATGCGTGGCCAGCCCAAAACCCGATTGCTACCGTTCTTATTGGGGTCACCGTCCTCTTGGTTATCTTTGTGCCCTTGTGTATCCGCAAGTTCGCCACCATCTCTCGGTGACGAGCGGGCAGTGATACGTTTGGCAGAATAAAACGAGGGGGATTTCACCGTGTCACTATCTTGCTGTTCCGCCCATCCTGTTGCGCAAGCGCATCTCGGCGACTCAATTGCTGTTGCGGGGTCAAAAATTGAGCCGGCTCACCATGTGGCGGCTATCAACGGCGGCACAGCAGCCGACGTACTCGTTGTTGGCATCATCGCCACCGGCAACTCGGCGGCCCCCCTTGCCGAGGCAATGGCGATTTCTGGTGGTCAGATCATCGGGATCGGTTCACTGGCAGAGGTGGAGGGTCTTGCGAATGCATCCACCAAAATTGTGAAGCCAGAAGGCACCGTTATTCCAGGGCTCATAGAGCCGCACATGCACATTTGGACGTCTCTGCTCAACCTGACCTGGACCGATGTATCCCACGACGTGTGCGCCACTTTCGATGACGTTGTGGCCACCATCAAAGAGACCGCTCGTAAGACGCCAGCAGGTCAGTACGTTCTCGGCAAGCTCTTCGATCCCAGCTTGTATGCTGGGGAGCCAAATTTGACCCGAACGATTCTCGACCAGGTTGCACCCGACAACCCGGTTTTCATCATGAATGCGTCGATGCACTATCTCTACGCGAACAGTGCGGCTTTTGCGGCGGCGGGTGTCGACGACCAGACCCCCAACCCTCCGGGTGGAACGTTCGGCCGCGTCGATGGCAAGCTCAACGGTGTCATTGGTGAAGCTGCGGCCATGATGATGATGCTGGGTAAACTCCCGAGGCCAACACCAGCCGAGACGGCGTCAGGAATCAGGCACATCTTGACAGAGTGCTCCCGTCAGGGCGTTACCTCTATGCGGGAGGCAGCCACGGGAACCATCTCCGGCATCGGTGAGCTGGCACTCCTCCATCAGCTCAATGGCGAGAAGCGTCTACCCGTTCGCGTCTCGACCGCTCAGTTCGCCATGATGACCGGTAAGACACCCGTCGAGGTTGCTGCAACCTGGAGGGAAGCGGGTGTCACCCCCTTTAGTGGCGACGAAATGGTTCGAGCAGATGCGTGGAAAGTCGTCACTGATGGTTCGAATCAGGGCCGCTCGGGATACTTTATGCAGCCCTACCTCGGCGAAGACAACGGCGGTCACGCAAACTGGACCCCCGAAAGCCTTCGCTCGGCGCTTAAGGCTGGCCTCGACGACGGCTGGCAGCTCATGGTCCACACCAACGGTGACGCTGCCGTGGAATTCGGCCTCGAGGCGATGGAAGAATTGCTTCCCGGATACGGGGCCAACGACCTCCGCCACCGTTTTGAGCACGCGTCTTTTACGACCGATGACCAGTTGAAGCGCATGGCCCAAGCGGGCATTTCCCCCAGCTTCCTGATGAACCACGTGTATTACTGGGGGGCCGCCTTCCGCGACACCATTCTTGGGTCGGCCCGCAGCCAGCGCCTCGACCGAGTAGCGTCCGCATACAAGGCGGGATTGCGCCCCAGCCTGCATTCTGATTACAACGTCAGCAAAGTTCATCCTTTGCAGAGTGCGCGCACCGCGGTATTGCGTCAGCTCCAAGCTGATGGCAGCGTGCTGAACCCAGAAGAATGCGCCACCGTGGATCAGGCGCTCGCCGCCGTCACGACGAACGCTGCGTGGCAGATTCATGCCGATGATCGCGGTTCCCTGG
>JBLHYZ010000038.1:0-8099 GCA_047631115.1 Alpinimonas sp.
AGAGCGCCTTCACGCTCCCCCATGGGCGTTTGCGAGAAGGCCTCGCGCATAACGGAGGTCTGGGTGGGAACAACCATGAGCCCAACGACGATTCCGGCAATGAAAGCCGAGGAGGTGAATGCGCTGGCCTCGGTCGCAAGTTCTCCAGCCGCATTGGACACACGAAAAATAGGAATCCAGCCAAAAATTGTTGAGATCCACTGCGACACGGGAATCACGTTGGCTTGCAAGTAGAAAACACCCCACAGACCAAAAATGACGCTGGGAACAGCCGCCATCAGGTCAACGAGGGTGATCAGCGCCGTTTTTACTTTGGCGGACACAATCTCGGAAATGAGGAGGGCCGCACCAAGCGACAGTGGCACGGAAACACATAAAGCAATGAGGGCGATCGAGATGGTTCCAAAAAGAACGGCAGCAATGCCGAATTTCTGGGTTTCTGGTGACCATTCTTGTTCGGTGAGAAAAGAGAAACCCGCGACACTGAGGGCATCGGTAGCGCGCAGGGCGAGAAAGACGCCCACGGCCAACATGATGCCAACAGTGGCCATACCCGCACCGAACGAAACGTTGCGAAAAACAGAGTCCGAGCGCGATGGCTTAGAGACAAGGCTGCGGCGTCCCGCAACGGGTTCGTGACTCTCCTGTTGCTCGGGCATTCTTTCAGCCTCGAGAACAGGGGTGCGCGAATGAGCGATGAGGACATCCTCAATCGATTGAAAACGGCTATCTTCGGACAATGCTCACCTCACTCAAATCAATATTGTGCTGGCACAAAGTGAACTAGAGGTAGCGCAGGGATTGATACGAGATGGATTATTGGTTTTACGTTTATGACTTTAGGGAGCGGGTGGGGGAGCCATCGAAGCTGTCGGCGAGGGCGTTGCTGTTGCGCTCGGCGATGCTATGGGGGCCACGGCCGCAGGCGGCGCCATCACTACAGTGACAGATGACCCCAATCGCTGCGAAGCGCCCGCGCTGGGCGAGGACTCCATGACACGACCCGGGGCAGCACCCTGCACCGGACTGGTTGTAATCACCACGGTGAATCCAGCCGCTTGGAGGAGTGTTATTGCCTCAGCCTGCGTGACCCCAATGAGCGTGGGGACGCGATTCGAACCCGAAGCAATCGTAAGGCTGACACCCGACCCCGGAAGGACAAGCTCCCCCGCACCGGGCGCAAACGCCAGCACGGTATCGGCAGCCAGGGAAGAATCCTCCACGCGTTCGCCTGAAATGGTGAGCCCTGAACGCGCAATGAGAATACGTGCCGCAGCCACCTGAGAGCCACCAATTGCAGGAATGAAAATCATGGCTGGACCCTCGGGCGCAGAAGCCGAAGGTGCGGGAGTCGACGGGGGTGCCAAGGGAGCTCCCGTGTTGCCCACGGCAACGCCCGAAGTGCTGGCACCTGCGGTAACGACACTCACCCCAACGATGGCAGCGAGCAGTGTGGGAACGACAACGAACCAGAACGAACGAGTCGATCGCCGGCGACCCGACGACGCCGCAGATGAGGGCACTATGCGGGTCACCGTTCGCGCCCCCTTTTCTTGCTCGATTCGAAACGCTGAACCGCCCATGAGCAACGCGGTGCGATTACCGTCCTCAGACACATTTGTTCTGGGCAAAACGCTCGTGCGACCCCCGCTGTTCGCCGCGTTTAATTCCCGTCCCGCAATGGCCGTGTCGGTTATGTTCTCTGCTGAGCGTTGGAGAGCAACGTCCGCAGCATGAATGGAGGCTCTGAAATCAGCTGCCGAGCCAAACCTGCTCACCGGAGCCTTGAGCATGGAGCGCACCACAATGCGATCAATCGCAGCTGACACCTCGGGTCGCAGAACCGAAGGAACCGGTGGTGGCAAGACGGCGTGCGCGTGCAACGTCTCCTCATGAGTGTGCGCAGGAAAAGGAGGCTGCCCGGTTAAAGCGAAGTAAAGAACACAGCCAACTTGATAGAGGTCACCGCGCGCGTCGACCCCATTGCCCCGTGCTTGCTCAGGAGAAATGTAGTTGGCGCTGCCAATGACCCCAGCCCGTTTACCTTTTCCCGTCGCCGAAGCCTTGCGAAGAACGTGACTGCCCACAGCGGTTGCGCCGGCAACATCAACAAGGCCAAAGTCGATGAGTCGAACGCCGGCTGCCGTGAGAAAACCGTCGGTTCCCGCCTCGACCATGATGTTGTTGGGCGTCACATCACGGTGCACCAGTCCCGCATCGTGAATCGCTGAAAGCGCGGCCAAAACACCATCGGCAACAGCGAGTGCTTCAGCAGGAGAGGGAACGCCGATAGTCTCGACGAACTCCGCCAAGCTCATTCCTGGCGCAAACTCTATGGCAATCCATGCACGATTTTGCTTGCGAGGGTCATGAATACCGAAGTCGAGCACCCCCGAGAGGTTGGGATGGGTGACGCCTGCCGTTATCTTGGCCTCCTCAAGAAAAGCAGCCCTCAATGCGCCCGTTTGCGAGAACTGAGGATGCAATATTTTCAGGGCAACGCTGCCGCCGGTGGTGATGTCTACCGCCGAATAGACCGACGCGGACGCGCCACTGCCCAGCAGCCCTCCCAGCTGGTAGCGATCAGAAATTAGGCCGTCCCGTGTCGCGCTCATCAGCCCACTCGCGCGGCATAGGTGTTGGCCATGGCGGCAACACCGTCCACATAGGAGTCGACGTGGTTGTACGCAAAGATGGCGGTTCGCCAACCCTCAACCCCCGAAAGATCACCGTAGTGACACAGGTAACGAGCGGTAGTGAGCGCAGCATCATCAATTTGCTGGGGGTCGTTGATGCCGTCGCCGTTGCCATCGGAACCCCAGCGTTCCCAGGTTGAGGGAATAAATTGCAGCGGTCCCACCGCGCGGTCGAAGAGATTATTGCCGTCGAACTGGCCGCCATCGGTGTCGGTGACAGCGTCATAGACCGTGCCATCCAGAAGTGGCCCGTAGATCGGAGGCTGCGTCACTCCGTTTCTCGAAATGGACGAATCAGCGTGGGTCCCGTGCCCTGATTCAACGTTGCCGATGGCGGCAATCGTCGTCCACGTAAGGTGGCACAGGGGCTGTTCGGCGTTGACAGCAACCGTGGCTCCGGCATACCCCAGCACGGCTCGCAGAGGAATCCCCGTTGAACTGGCAGCGGCTGCAGCCCACTCCAGGTCTACTTTCTGTGCGTTCCCAACATTGACGGAGGCAAGCTGACCCTGAGGATCAGAGTCATCTGCCGGGGCAAAATCGGCCGACAGCGCGACCGGGGCGCTACTGATAGTCGCTCCGGTGAAAGTGCCGGTTCGAACATTCGGTTCCTGAAACCCGAAGAACCCGACAAAAACCCAGACCGCACACCCGATGAAGACGCTCATCATGGCCCAGAAGCCAACGCGGGTGAGAGTTTCAGTGGTCACTGTCTAACTATGAAAGCCCCGCGTTACGGGAAAGCGACGCACAGTTGGACGGAAAGTGAACTAAAACCCTAATTGTGGGTGACCTGTCCCGCCGCGGGGTTTGGGGCGGGCGTGGGGGCGCCGGGTTAGGGGTTGCAGTAGTCGCACCATGTGGGGTCAGCGTGTATGGGACCGCGTGGGATTCGGGTCCGGTGGTCGCACTTGCCGCACGCTTGAATGTCGGCGGCGATGACATGAGTTGCGGAACCGCATTGCGAGCAGGGGAGACCGTGCTCGACGTCAACTTGTCCAAACCCGGGCGTGTGACAGGTGGGGCATTCGGTGGCGAGGCGTTGGGCCATTTGAGTGCAGAGGGTACGGATGGTGTCGGCTCGGGAGGGTGAGCGGTGCGCGCGGTAGTCGGGCAGAATGTTCACGGTTGAGCCATCGAACAAAAGTGCTTCTACGCTGAGTTGGAGTTGGTCAAGGTTGGCGAGGTTTTTGTGGGCGATGGTTACGCCATCTTTCTTGCTTTGCAAGATAACCCCCTGGGCAGGGAACCTCAGAGCCTCAGCGAAATGTCGGGCTTGGCTGGGCGTGGTGATGCTGCGGCCACCAGGCAGTGCGGAGGTGGTGAGGGTGCCTTCGACGAGTTCCAGTCCCAGGTCGTCGTCGATGAAAAGAAGAAGCTCCATATGTTGCACGAGGGGTCCCAGAACGGCGTTGAAGCTTCCCTCTGAGGCCAGTCCGAGCGGGGTGCCGGCGATTCGCATGCCAAGGCGAGCTTTTACGCGGGCGGCATCTCTCGGAGTGAGGGTGCGGGGAATATCGCCGGCGAAGGTGCCGAACTGGTCGGTGTCCAACCCTTTGGGAGCGGTGACCGTCGCGCCGAGAACCTCCCGGAACGCGTCTTTCGCGAGGTTCTCTTTGCCATGCATGGTGGCGAAGACGATCTGGCCACCTTGGTAGTGAGCGGGGTGGCGAGTCATCGGTAGGACTCTGGCCGGGAAACGCAGGCGACGGGGGGCAAAATCGCGCTGCTCATCGCGCTGCTCATCGTGATGATCATCCTGAGAGGGTCGCAAGGCCAAACAGTCGCAAGAGGCTACTCTCCTGCGGCGCGACGGCGGCGAAGGACCGCATCAAGGTCTAGGTGCCCCGCCTGCGAGCCCGTTCCGCCCTCGTCGATAACGCCCATTCTGGCGAATCGCCCCGCCGCGGGGCTCGGCGCGGGCGTGGATGTGGGCGTGGGCGTCAAAATAGGGATTGCCGGTGCCGACACTCGAATGGTTGGGCTCACTCCGCCCGCCACTCGAAGTCGCTCAATCAGTGCAGATTCAGCACCCGAAAGGCGCAGGCGTTCAGCGGCAGCCTGAGACGCAATCGTCGCCGCCGCAATCGAGCCTTCGGAAAGGTGCATGGGTCGAGGCAAGGCTGTAGGGGTCCAGCTTCGTGAATTCACTGCCGCGGCGGCCGGCGCATAATCCGCTATCGCCCGGGAGACGTGCATTCCACCGCTGGCTCGTGACGCCGCGGTAAGCATCGCCCCAGACAACTCGTTTTGAACAACGATCGCGACGGCAAAAACGACGCACGACAGGGCAAGCACTTGCCATCCCTGTTGGGTCAGCATGAAGGTAATGCCGGTGGCGATACCAACGAGAGATGTCAGCAAGAAGACGCTCGCTGTCAGGCGTTGACCACGACGGCGAGTGCGGGCGCGAATACCGACGTCGTCATACCCGATGGCAGCGGCCGTGGCAGCACGCAGCTGAAGTCGCGCATGGTTCTCCGCCTCGCGAAGCACACGCTTTTGTTCAGAAACAGCACGTGCCGAAGCCTCAACACGCATCTCCGTTGGAAGTTGGGTAGTTTCGGCGAGCGCGCGAATAGTCTGCTGCATGCGAACAGCATTTCGTTCCGTGGCGTCAAAGGTGCGGCGGCGAAGCCACGTGGGAATCAAATAGACAATCCACAGCGTCGTGGCAATGGCAAACACCAGTCCCCCGCCAAGAAAGTCACCACTCATGACTCAAAGGTACGAGACATGTCCCCCAATCCGCTTTAAGGCTGCAGGTGTGTTGGAGCCGGCCAGGATGCCTCACTAGCGGGAAGAAGAGCTCGACGCCGCGGCAGCACTGTCTTCTGGGGGAATAACGGTCGCCCCAGTGGGAACGTTTCCGCTCAGCCATCGCTCGAGCACGCCCCCCGGAACGTCTTCGTTGGTCAATGCAAACGAGAAATGATCGCGCCAATCTCCGTTGATGTGGATGTACCGACGACGCAATCCTTCATACCGAAAGCCCAACTTTTCGACCACGCGCAGCGAGGCCACGTTCTCTGGTCGAATGCAGATTTCCATGCGATGAAGGTTCATGCGGCGAAAGCAGTAATCGGTGGCCAGCGCAACGGCAGTCGGCGTGGCACCGTTCCCCGCGGCGCGTTCAGAAACCCAGTATCCCAATTGCGCCGAAGATAGCGACCCCATCACGATGCCCGAGACATTGAGTTGCCCAATAAACTCACCATCTAACTCAATGGCGAACGGTAGGGCTCCCCCAAACCGAGCAGCATTCAATAACGACCGGATACTTGCCTTCGTATCAAACGAGATAAAACTCTGCGGGGTGGTGGCTTCCCACTTTCGCAGCCAACCCCGATTAAGCATCAGCTCATGTTCAAGGGGCTTGGCATCCCGTGCACGAATGCCTCGAATCGAGACACGGCCATGGGCCAGATCTGGAATGTTTGCGGTCACGGTAAGAAGGTTACTTCTTTTGCGCAGATGGTGATGCAGACTCCGTTGTCGAGAGCGTCGCGGCGTATTCAACCAACCACGACGAAAAAGCTTCGCCGAGGTCTTTGCGGTGCGATGCAATTTGAACCACAGCCTGCAAGTACGAGAGGCGGTCACCGGTGTCATAGCGTCTCCCCGAGAAGACAATGCCGTAGACGCCCCCAGCAATGCTGGTGTCATGGGCAAGAACGGCCAGTGCGTCTGTCAGCTGGATTTCTCCGCCTCGACCAGGTTGCGTCTCAGCCAAAACACCAAAGATTTCGGGCTGCAAAATGTAACGGCCAATAATGGCGTAGTTAGAGGGCTGTTTGCCCAGATCGGGTTTCTCCACCAGACCGGTGATGCGAACAACACCCTCCTTCTCGGTGGCTTCAATGGAGGCAACGCCATAGCTTGAGACCAGCTCGTCGGGCACCTCCATGAGAGCGACGATGGTGGCGTTGCGCTCGCTGTGCTCGGCAATCATCTGCTTCAGCAGATCGAATTCTTCGTCGATAATGTCGTCACCCAAGAGCAAGGCAAAAGGCTCGTGCCCCACGTGCATGGCAGCTTTTGACACAGCGTGCCCGAGACCGAGGGGGTCTCCTTGACGCACATAATGGATGTCAGCCAAGTCAGTGGAGTGAGTGACCTTGTTGAGGCGAGATTCATCGCCCTTCTTCTCCAGCGTTGCTTCCAGCTCAAACGCCCTGTCGAAGTGGTTTTCTAGCGCGTTTTTGTTGCGCCCGGTGATCATCAAGATATCGACAAGACCAGCCTCCACGGCCTCTTCCACCACATACTGAATGGCCGGCTTATCCACAACGGGCAACATCTCTTTGGGCAGCGCCTTCGTGGCAGGGAGAAAACGTGTTCCGAGTCCAGCGGCGGGAATGACGGCCTTTGTGAGACGAGAATCCATATTTGGAGTCTAGCCAACCCGCTGCAGGCATCCTGAAACCGTGTTCCCCGAAGGCGCTTACAATGGAGGAATGCCTGAAGACTTAGTGTCCACCAAGCGAGCCCTCCGGGCAGATATTCGTGAACGCCGCCGAGGAATGCCCGAGGCGACACGTGAGGCAGCCACGGCAAACATCACGGAGCACCTTAAGAATTTGGTTGCCGCTCGCGGGATCAAGAGCCTCTCTTGTTACCTATCCGGCCCCACCGAGCCAGAGACGCGTCCCTTTTTGACGTGGGCATTTGAGCAGGGCATCCGTGTGCTTCTCCCCGTATCTCGAGACGACGGCCTGCTCGACTGGGTTGACTCCAACGGCACCTCAGAAGAAATCGAAGGCCTGTACGGGTTGCCGGAACCGACGGGCGAGTTACTGGGCCCCATTGCCATCAACGATGTTGATCTCATCATTGTTCCCGCATCATCGGTAGATCAAAACGGGACGCGCATGGGCTGGGGTCGTGGCTATTTCGATAAAACGCTGGGATCCATGGACAAACGCCCCCCGGTCTACGCCATTGTTTTCGACGATGAACTTCTCGACGATCTTCCTGAGGAAATTCACGACCAGCCGGTAGACGGCGTCATCACCCCCTCTGCCCTCATTACCTTCTAACCACTAAAATTCTGCACTACCTAACGTCCGGAGAGTCACCGTGCCAACCTATTCATATCGCTGCACCGAATGCGACAATGCTTTCGATATTCAGCAGGCACTGAGCGAAGACTCCCTGACCGTGTGTCCTGCCTGCAACGGCAAGTTACGAAAAATCTTTGCCATGGTCGGAGTGACGTTCAACGGCTCGGGCTTCTACCAAACAGACTCCCGTGCGGCAGCAAAAGCCTCCGGCAAGCCTGCCAAGTCGAGCTCAGCCACGAACCCGAGCTCAAGCAGTTCCAGTTCGCCGACTCCCTCAACATCATCCTCAAGCTCGTCCTCAAGCTCGTCATCCGGCGGTTCGTCCAGCAGCTCCGGTTCG
>JBLHYZ010000039.1:0-8097 GCA_047631115.1 Alpinimonas sp.
TTCGCTCGCGAAGTCGGCGGCCAGCCCGGGTACGTGACGGCGCTCCTTCACGATAACCGAGCGGATGGAGCCTTGAGAAAGAGCCAACGCCTTCTCCACTATGGGCAGGTATTCCACTGTGCGACCGGGCTCCAGGCCGCCCGATGCCGTCACCATGACGGTGGGCTGGGCGTCATCGATGCGAACGGCGAGCTCATTGGCGGCAAAACCACCGAATACGACGGAGTGCACGGCACCGATGCGAGCGCACGCAAGCATTGCAATAACAGCCTCAGGAATCATGGGCAAGTAGATGATGACCCGGTCACCTTTGGTGACACCTTGAGCCGTGAGTACGCCCGCAAACAGGCTGACCTCGTGCAATAGCTCGTTGTAGGTGAACTGCTTTTTAACGCCCGTCATGGCGGAGTCGTAGATGAGCGCAGTGGTGTCACCTAAGCCTCCCAACACGTGGCGGTCGAGGGCGTTGAAGCACGTGTTGAGCTCGGCATCCGGAAACCAGCGATACACGGGGGCGGTGGAGTCATCGAGAGCACGAAGCGGGGGTGTTGCCCAGGCGATGGCGGCTGCGGCATCCAACCAGAAAGTCTCGGGATTCTCGGTGCTCGCGGCGTAAACCTCGCGGTAAGCACGTGCTGTTGTCACCATGTGCGTATCTCCCAATGAGTCACGATTGCTCGACGATGAGCGACCGCTATCCGTTACTGTATACACAGATGCCAATAACATGCAATATCGGGAAAATGTTGGACTGAATTGTGATGTTATGTATACACTGACGGCACGCATCGGGCGTAAGGAGAGCATGATGAAGGCCAGCGACCGCGTCTACCGGGGACTCCTCGCCGAGATCATTGAGGGCACTCTTTCGCCCGGCACCGTTCTTGGCGAGGTGGAACAATCCACTCGGCTGGGTGTCTCCCGCACGCCCGTTCGCGAGGCCCTGTCACGGCTGGTCACCGACGGCCTCGTTGAACCACAGGCCGGGCGCGGCCTCATCGTGACCGAGGTTTCGCTGGACAATATTTCTGAACTCTACGAGCTTCGCGAAGCGCTGGAGGAACAGGCTGCACGCTTAGCGGCCCAGCGCGGCAATCCCAAAAAGTTTGCCGCCCTCGCTGTTGCGTTCGACGACATGGCCACACTAATTGATTCTGGGCCGGATGGCATCCGCACTTACTACGACCTCAATCGCCAATTTGACGAGGCGATCGACGCCGCCATCCAGAACCCGTACCTTGTTGGCGCCCTGCGCAACGTGCGCATGCACCTCGGCCGGGTGCGCCGCATTGCCAAAGACAACCCGCAGCGGTTGCGTGAAGCCGCCCGCGAAACGCACCTCATTCTCGAGGCCATCATTGCCGGCGATTCGGCTCTCGCCGCCCACGCCACCCACGTTCATCTCCACCGGAGCCTCACGAATATTCGTGCCTCTGTCGCCCCACTTTTGACACAGAACGGGACTCCTGAGTCCCAGAAAAGGAATCGAAAGTGAAACTGAATCACGTTCGCGTCTACCGCAGCCAAGAAACCCTCAACCGTGCCGACCAGTTGGCCTGGAAAATCGCGGAGGTCGCGGCCGACCCCGTTGCCGTAACGGATGAGGTGACCGAAATGGTCATCAACCGCATGATCGATAACGCTTCGGTGGCCACGGCTTCCCTCACTCGCAAGCCTGTTGTCTCGGCACGTTCACAGGCCCTCGCGCACCCCACTTCCACCGGAGGTCGCGGCGCCAACGTTTTCGGCGAGGGCCAGGGCACCCGCGTTTCCCCCGAGTGGGCAGCCTGGGCTAACGGCGTGGCTGTGCGCGAACTCGACTATCACGACACCTTCTTGGCAGCTGAGTATTCGCACCCCGGCGACAACATCCCACCCATTTTGGCGGTGGCCCAGCACGTGGGCTCCACCGGCCATGACCTTGTGCGAGGTATCGCAACCGGCTACGAGATTCAGGTGGACCTCGTGAAATCCATCTGCCTGCACGAGCACAAGATTGACCACGTTGCTCACCTCGGCCCCTCAGCCGCAGCCGGAATTGGCACGATGCTTGGGCTGGCCCCCGAGGTCATCTTCCAGGCCATTGGCCAGGCACTGCACACCACCACGGCTACCCGTCAGTCGCGCAAGGGCGAAATCTCCAGCTGGAAGGCCCACGCCCCCGCGTTTGCCGGCAAGATGGCGGTGGAAGCGATCGACCGTGCCATGCGCGGCGAGACCAGCCCCACTCCGATTTACGAGGGCGAAGATGGCGTCATGGCCTGGATGCTCGACGGCCTGAAAGCCGCCTACGAGGTTCCCCTTCCCGAGCGTGGTGAAGCCAAACGAGCCATTTTGGATACCTATACCAAGGAGCACTCGGCCGAGTATCAGGCGCAGGCGCTCATCGACTTGGCGCGCAAGTTGCACCGGGAGCATCCTGAAATTGGGCAGGGGGAGAACGTGGCATCCGTCGTTATCCACACCTCGCACCACACCCACTACGTCATCGGCTCTGGGGCAAACGACCCGCAAAAATATGACCCGAACGCGAGCCGCGAGACCTTGGATCACTCGATTCCATACATCTTTGCGGTGGCACTGCAGGATGGCGCGTGGCACCACGTAGACAGTTACGCCCCCGAGCGGGCCACGCGTGCCAACACGGTGGCGCTGTGGAACAAGACCACCACCCGCGAGGACGCGAATTGGACCAAGCGGTATCACTCTATTGACCCGGCCGAGAAGGCCTTCGGCGGTCGTGTGGAGATTACGTTGAACGATGGCACGGTCATCATCGACGAGTTGGCCGTGGCCGACGCGCACCCCCTCGGGGCCCAGCCGTTCTCCCGTGAGCAGTACATTGGCAAGTTCCGCACCCTCGCCGACGCCGTTCTTGAGAAGACCGAAATCGAGCGCTTCTTGGAACTCGTGCAGCGCCTTCCCGAGTTGGGGGCTTCCGACATTCCTGGCCTTACGGTGACCGCGAAGCCGGGGCTGCTAGCCTCCATCGCAACACCGAAGGGACTCTTCTAATGCTGTACGCCACGCAAACTCCGGCCGAGAAGCGTCGACTCTTTCGCGCGTCGCTCGCCACCGGTGAACTCATCCAGATGCCGGGCGCCTTCAACCCGCTCTCGGCGCGTCTCATTCAGAGCAAAGGCTTCGGCGGTGTGTACATCTCCGGTGCGGTTCTTTCGGCGGACCTGGGACTTCCCGACATCGGGCTGACCACACTCACCGAGGTTGCTGGCCGAGCCGCTCAGATTTCTCGCATGACCGATCTGCCCACACTGGTCGATGCCGACACCGGCTTTGGCGAGCCGATGAACCTGGCCCGCACGGTGCAAACGCTGGAGGATGCCGGTGTTGCCGGACTCCACATCGAAGATCAGGTCAACCCCAAGCGCTGCGGTCACCTTGACGGCAAGGTCGTCGTTGACGATGACACCATGATCAAACGCATCCGTTCGGCCGTGTCTGCTCGCCGTGACCCCAACCTTCTCATCATGGCGCGCACCGACATTCGCGCTGTTGAGGGCCTGGATGCCGCCATTGACCGTGCCAAGAAGCTCGTGGATGCGGGGGCCGATGCCATCTTCCCCGAGGCGATGAAGGACCTGAGCGAGTTCGCCGCCATTCGCGCCGCCGTGGACGTTCCGGTGCTGGCGAACATGACAGAGTTTGGCAAGAGTGAGCTGTTCACGAAGCAGCAACTGGCCGATGTGGGCATCAACATCGCTATCTATCCGGTCTCGCTGCTTCGTCTTGCAATGGGGGCAGCAATGCGCGGGCTCGATTCGCTGTTGGAGACCGGTTCGCTACACAGTGTGGTGTCCGAGATGCAGACACGCGCCGAGTTATATGAACTGCTCGACTATGAGGCGTATAACCAGTTCGACTCCTCGATCTTCAACTTCAGCCTCGACGCCCACGTGCGCCACGACTAGGTTCGGTAATTCTTGGCTTTGATTCACCTCTTGACGGATAGGGATTACGCATGACTGACACGCAACCACAGATTTTCAAGGGCCTCGCCGGCGTAGTAGTCGATGTCACCGCCGTCTCCAAGGTCAACCCCGAGACGAACTCACTGCTGTACCGCGGGTATCCGGTGCAGGAGCTCGCCGCGAGCAAGAGTTTTGAAGAAGTAGCAATGCTGCTGTGGAACGGGGAGCTACCAACCCCGACGGAGCTTGCCACATTCACCGCCACCGAGCGCGCCTCGCGTGCTTTGGATCCCGAGGTGAAGCGCGTCATTGACGAGTTGCCCCTCACAGCACACCCCATGGATGTTGTGCGAACCGCTGTGAGCGTGATGGGTGCCCTCGATGCAACGACGGCCGACACCTCTCCCGCCGGCAACCTGGCCAAGAGCATTCAGTTGTTCGCCAAGGTTCCTGCCGTGGTGGCCTTCGACCAGCGTCGTCGCCGGGGCGAGGGTGTTATCGAACCCCGTGCTGATCTTGATTACTCCGCGAACTTTTTGTGGATGACCTTCGGTGAGGTTCCTAACGAGGTCGTGGTTGACGCCTTCCGCGTCTCGCTCATTTTGTATGCCGAGCACTCCTTTAACGCATCCACCTTCACTGCTCGCGTTATCACTTCCACTATGTCCGATCTCTACTCGGCAGTGACCGGTGCCATTGGAGCGCTCAAGGGTGCTCTGCACGGCGGGGCAAACGAGGCGGTGCTTCACATTTTCAGCGAGATCGGTTTCGGTCCCGATGCTGCCGTCCGATCGAAAGAGTGGCTTGCCGCGGCGCTCGCCGATAAACGCAAGATTATGGGCTTTGGTCACCGGGTCTATAAAAAGGGTGACTCGCGTGTGCCCACGATGCGCCACTCGATGGTTCGCCTCACGGAGCACTTCAATCGCCCCGACGTTCTCGAGCTGTATAACGGCCTCGAGGCTGCAATGACGGAGCGCACGGGAATATTGCCCAACCTTGATTACCCTTCGGGCCCAGCATTCCACCTCATGGGTTTTGACACCCTCACCTTCACGCCACTGTTTGTGGCGGCGCGCGTTACAGGGTGGACAGCACACATCATGGAGCAGGCGGCATCCAACGCCCTGATTCGCCCGCTTTCTGCCTATAACGGTGTGGACGAACGCCACCTCTAGCGGCCCACTCGGGTAACCTAGTTATCGTGAACGAGCATGCTGCATCTGAGTCGAACCAGGGTCTTCTGTCGAGCCTGTCGGTAGTTGAGAATCAACCTTTGGAGCAGCGCGCAGAAGGCTATGCCCAGCTGTATGACGCACTGCGAGCGCAGCTTGAGGGCGGCGACTTGCCGTCTCGTGAGCTGACAAATTGATCGGGTCACAAGAGTGATTGGTGCTCCTGAGGTTCCAGACTCGATTGGCCAGCGGTTAGATGCAGCCCTTGCTGAACGCGGTATTGCCCGTTCGCGCACCCACGCAGCCGAGTTGATCGCCACCGGCCGGGTTCGCATCGGCGGGAAAGCCGTCATCAAGGCCTCTTACCGCGTTCCCGAGGGAACCGAAATTACCGTCGACCGCCTCGATCACTATGTTTCTCGTGCGGCACATAAGCTCATGGCAGGCCTCGATGCCTTTGACGTGAATGTTGAAGGGCGCGATTGCCTCGACATTGGGGCATCCACCGGCGGTTTCACCCAAGTCCTGCTTGAACGCGGTGCCAAAGAAGTTGTCGCCCTTGATGTCGGCCACACCCAGATTTCACCACTCTTGCGCAGCGACCACCGCGTCAAAGTTCTCGAGGGTGTGAACGCGCGCTACCTCACACCCGAAAACTTGGCCGGTCTCCTGGGTGCTCCATTTGAAGCGACCGTTGTGGTAGCTGATCTTTCTTTCATCTCTTTATCGATGGTCATTCCCGCACTCACAGCCAGTGCAGCGCCCGGAGCCGACTTCATTTTTTTGATCAAGCCACAATTCGAAGTCGGGAAGACCCGCATCCGCGAAGGAATTGTCACAAACCCGGGGCTGCGCATGGACGCGGTTACGAAGGTGCTGTGGGCAGGCTTCGACAACGGACTCGGAACCGCGGGCCTCATTTCCTCCCCCATCATTGGGGCCATGGGCAACCACGAGTTTGTGGTGTGGTTCAGTGCCGAGAAGGGCACGAATCCGACAGAATGGTTAGACACGGTCACCAAGCTGGCGGGAGCCTAGGGATGTCGAACGAGACGCGGTACATCCTTGTCGTCTCCCACGCCGCGCAAGCCGCGCCGCTGGAAGCCTCTGTCCAGGTCTGCCGCTTGCTGCGTGATGCCGGTGTTGTTCCCGTCTTGCGCGAGCTAGAACTGGCGGCCGTCGCTGCGGTGGCCCCCGATCTTGATTCCATTGCTGTGCTCGAGCACGATGTGTCGATTGCCGATATTGAATGCGCCATTGTCGTGGGCGGGGATGGCACCATCCTGCGTGCCGCCGAGCTCTTGCGCGGTGCCACCGTTCCGCTGCTGGGAGTAAACCTTGGCCACGTAGGCTTTTTGGCAGAAACAGAGAGCGACGGCATTGCCGACACCGTCGAGCGCGTGCTCGCTCGTAAGTACACCGTTGAAGAGCGCCTGACGCTCTCGGTGCGCGTGAAGCTCGGAACCACCGTTGTTTTTCAGTCGTGGGCCCTCAACGAAGCCACCGTGGAGAAAGCTAGCAGCGACCGCATGCTCGAAGTCGTCGTCGAAGTAGACCGGCGGCCACTTTCATCCTTTGGTTGCGATGGCATCATCATGGCAACCCCTACGGGCTCAACCGCTTATGCTTTCTCTGCGGGGGGCCCCGTTATGTGGCCAACGGTAGACGCCATGCTCTTAGTGCCCATGTCGGCTCACGCTCTCTTTGCTCGGCCTCTTGTTGTCGGCCCCGAGTCCACAATGGCTGTCGAGATTGTCGAGAGAGGCTCAGGGGAGAGTGGCGTTACGGCCGTTCTGTGGTGCGATGGGCGTCGAACCTTCAACCTGGTTGCTGGTGCACGCGTCATAGTCACCCGCTCACCGATTCCAGTTCTTCTGGCGCGGTTGCACCCAGGCCCCTTCACCGATCGCCTGGTGACGAAGTTCAGTCTTCCGGTCAATGGCTGGAGAGGTCCCACCTCCCGTGATTGATGAGATTCGCATCCGCAATCTTGGCGTCATCTCTGAGGCAGTATTGCCGCTCGGGCCAGGGTTCACGGCTATTACCGGTGAAACCGGCGCCGGAAAAACAATGGTGGTCACCGCACTGGCGTTGCTTCGCGGTGCGCGGGCAGATGCCTCCACAGTGCGTTCGGGGAGCGATACTGCCTGGGTAGAAGGCCGCTGGAGACTCAGCGACCCAGAGTCGGTGCGGGAACTCGTCACCAACGCCGGTGCCGACCTCGAAGATGACGAATTGCTCCTCGCGCGATCAGTCTCAGCGGAAGGGCGATCCCGCGCCGTCGTGGGCGGGAGAAGTACCGCTGTGTCCATCCTGACAGAGCTGGGGGAGCGCCTCGTTGCCGTGCACGGCCAGTCCGACCAATCGCGTCTGCGCTCCACCGTTGCCCAGCGCGACGCCCTCGACCGTTTTGCCGGCCCTCTCTTTGCGACAGCGCTCGCCGACTATCAGCACGCGTTTCGTCGGTGGCAGGCCAACTCCAGCGAACTCCGCCTGATCGTCACCGAGCAAGAAAATCGCTCACGGGAGGCCGAAGAGCTGCGTCTCGCTGTCGCCGAGATTGAAGCCGTCGCCCCGCAAGAGGGTGAAGACACTTCGCTCGCAAGCCTGGCTGAGCGACTCACGCACACCGCGGAACTGCGAACGGCAACAGCGTTGGCCCGCGAGGCTCTGACCTCCGAGGAGGCCGATGGCGCTGATGCTCTAGCCCTCGTCGATGCAGCCCAGCGCCAGCTCGCTCGCGTTACTGGCGTTGATTCCGTTCTCGATATGCTGGCCACCGAACTGGCCCAGGTGTCTTTTCAAATGGCCGACGTTGCCCACCGCTTATCCAGCCACCTTGCCAATCTCGAAGGCGAGGGTGAGCACGATCTCGACCTCATTCAGGAGCGTCGGGCAGAGCTCGCTGCCCTCATGCGCAAGTATGGCCCTGCGTTGGCCGATGTTTCGGCCTTCGCCGAAACGGGAAGCAGCCGACTGAGCGAGCTCGACAG
>JBLHYZ010000040.1:0-7953 GCA_047631115.1 Alpinimonas sp.
GCCTCCGGCAAGCCTGCCAAGTCGAGCTCAGCCACGAACCCGAGCTCAAGCAGTTCCAGTTCGCCGACTCCCTCAACATCATCCTCAAGCTCGTCCTCAAGCTCGTCATCCGGCGGTTCGTCCAGCGGCTCCGGTTCGTCCGGCGGCTCCGGGTCCTCCGGCGGCTCCGGGTCCTCCCGGTCCTAGCGCTCCTTCGTTACCAGGCCTCGAACTAACCCCAGTGGGGTGGTTTATCGCGGCGTAGCTGTTCGTCGTTGCTATTGTTCGCGCCTGAACCGGTGCGCGGGCGGCCCTCTCCCCAGTTTTCGGGTAAATCCCGCTGTGGCGTTTCCGTGTCATTGCTGGCCGGGTTTTCTGTTGATCCTGGTTGCTTCCAGGAAACCCGACGTGAGACCCGAGGCTTCTTCCGCACCTCTTCAGGCGAAGGCTTGTCCTCTTCAGGCGAAGGCTTGTCCTCTTCAGGCGAAGGCTTGTCCTCTTCAGACGAGGGCTTGTCATCTTCAGGCGAAGGCTTGCCTTCTTTAGGCATGGGTTTCGACGGTCGCGCGCTCGGGTAGCACAATCGGCCCGGTAGCCACGTCTTCTTCCGTCTGGGCACCGATGAGAGTTGCAATGCGCTTTGCAACGGCTTCAGGGTCAGCGAAGAGCTCAAAACTGTGCACGCGCAAGTAGTGCCACCCGAGACGGCGCAGCATTTCGGGGCGAAGGCGCAGTGACTCGCGCAGGCTTCCCCGTCCGAGAAGAGCATCTGTCTCGACCGCCACAGCACGACCGTCGAACGATGCGGCAAGGGCAATTTCTCCACCATGGTTCAGTGACACGGTCATACCGCGAGCTTCGAGGCGCTCGGCCAACTCCACCAACATGGGTTCGGCTTCGATATTTCCGCGATCAAACGTGCGTTCGCGGTCCGTTTCCGAGAGAACCTCTGCGAGCGCGCGCATGCCGCCGCTCAAGCGGCTTTCTTCAATATCACCAGGACGGAAGCAGGACACAATTTCCATGGACCTGCGGGCCCGGGTCATGCCCACGGCCAGAAGACGCTCGCCTCCGGGCTTCGCCAGAGCGCCAAAATCGGAAAGCAAACGGCCATGCGGCGTTCGGCCGTAGCCCAGGGAGAAAATAACGCGGTCGCGGCTTTGGGCCACTGCCTGCTCAAGGGTCATCACTGCGAAGGGCTCTGCTCGGTCCACCAAGATGAACTCGGCCAAATCGCTTCTGCGAGCAAAGGCCGACAGCACAGACTGTTCAACGCGAACGGCGTGCTTGGGGCTCGCGGTGATCACCATGAGGGATTCTGTGGGCCGGTCTGCCGCGTGCGCCAGCACGAGCTCGACCACCTTGGCAACTTCGGCATCAACGCTCTCAATAGCCCCTGAAACGGGGTCGGGCATACCTGTGCCATCAGCAATGTAACGCAAGCGCAGGCTGGAGTGACCGAGGAACGTTCCAGCCCAGGGCAGCGACGTGATCTTTCCGCCATAGAAACGGCGATTCACCACATCGGCTAGGTCCTCGCCGCCGGCGCGATAACTGTGAGTCAGTGTTCGAACAGTTAAGACCTCAGAAAGCTTGGCGAGAGCCGAGCGCGAATGCCAGGCATCGGTATCCCCCGCGGGAGCGCGCAACATTCCGTTGCTGTCTTCGCCGAGTCCAGTTTCAAAGCGTGAGGGTGTCTGGGTCACCGGGTCCCCGAACACCACAATGGCAGAACCACGGCGAATGGCGCCCGCGTTTTCTGCGATTGTCGTAGCCCCGGCGTCCAGAAGGAAGACAGCGTCGAACGAAACATCTTGGGGAATCAGGTGCGCTTCATAGGGCGAGCACGCCCAAATAGGAGAGACAGCTCGGGACAGCCGTGGGGCAATTCTGAAGAGGTCTGCCGGAGTGATGTGATCATCGCGCAGAGCACGGCGAAGGCGGTCTGCTTCATCCGGCCAGTCGACGAGCCCAATTTTCCAAAGTTCCGCCAACCGTGCGGCTAGGAGTTGCCCGTTTGCAGAGGCGTGCGCCTCATCGACCATGCGGAAGTCTGATTCAAGGCGATCCAGAATGGCGGTATTGGCACTCAGCAGTGCCTTGTCCTCGACCAGCATGCCTTCCAGGACCGACTGCCACCACGCAAGTTCGAGCTCGTTGGCAACATCAGCCTCGGGTACATGCCGAGCCGAGAGATCGGCGAGCAGAACATCCAAATCGAGTTCACGAAGATACGCCAACAGAGTGGTGCGCTCCTGCAGATTGGCCAAAACCTCGGACTCGGCTGCGAGTGAGGCAACCGTGTTTCGCAGCTCCACAAGATCGAGTTGCACGAGGGACGTGGCGGAGGCCGACGTGCCAAGCGGCATATCGAGCTGCGTGAGGTCATCCACAACGCGCTGGTACGCAGCGTGCAGATCACCGACACCCACAGGGACTTCGGGTACCGCGCCGGCGACAACATAGCGTTGCCACAGCACACGTTGCTGCTGCACCCGCGTCAACGCCGTGTGCATATCCGACACGTTTGCGCCCGGACGCACATACTCCTCAGCGAGTTTGCGAAGGCGACGACGATTCGCACTCGTCATGTCACCACCACGGCGCCCCGCTGTGGCGGCTATCAGTTCGGTTAAAGGACGGTCGTAGACGGAGGGCAAGAACTTATCTAGCGTCTCGCGAATATCAATGAGCAGTCGAATGTAGATGCCCAGCTCGACCATATTCTCAAACGGACGCATGCGCGTTCGGCCAAAAACACCGTCGGCGCGCTCAAGGAGGCGAGGCAAATCTATGGTGTGAATACGTTTGGCTAAGTCGTGGGCGGTCGTGGCCTCCGAAGTGGTCGTGAAATCCGCTCCGTACCAGGGGGAATCATCGGGACCGTATCTGAATTCCCCCAGTGCAGCAGCATTGATCAAGCTCGTTGCTGCATCCGTGCGCCCTGCCGCAAGTCCTTCAATAGCCCGCCGGGGAAGGCGCGCTGTGGTTGTTGGAGCAGTGGGCAGCAGGCTAAGGCGAGAAAGCTCTTCGAGGGCTTCGAGCGCCGAAACCCCGAGCACCTCGTCGCGGCGACTGAGTGAGGCGCGGTAATCCACCAGCACCTTGCGCAAACGCATTAAGGCATCGTCGACGTCTGTGACGTTGGGGCGAGTGGCCTTCTCGTTGCGCAAGATTGCACTGATGAGATCTTTGTGAAGCGTGCGCGGCGAGACAGTAAGCCCGTCTAGGCCGACCTGTTGCAACCGCTGAAAAATTGAGTCGAGGCTGGAACGACGCGCTCCCACGACCAGCACACGCTTGTGTTGGGCGGTGAGAGCGCCTAGAGCGTTGACGATGGTCTGGGTGCCACCCGTTCCCGGAAGCGTCTTTACGACCATGCTGTTGCCGGCGAGAATCTCAGCAACGACCTGTTCTTGCTCCGCGTCGGCATCGAGCAACAACGTATCGGTGGCGGTTGGCCGGGCGTCTTGGCCCGTTGCAACAACATCGATAAATCCATCGTTGAGGGCCGCGCGAGCAGAAATATTGCCCGCCAACGCGTCCAAGACCGAATGCTCCAAGTGACGCACATCGGTCACCATGCTTGCTGATACGTCGGCGAACGTGGAAACAAGAAGGCGCGGCTCAACCTCAAAAACAGGTACGTGTTGAGTCAAGCCACGAAGGCGATCGATCACCGGCTGCGGCTTGAATGTTCCGTTTTCGTGAGCCAGGGCCACAAAGGCGTCTGTGTCGAGGGAAATGTGGAACTGGCTCTCGAGCGCGCGAACCAATTGTGGGTTCACAAAGGCGCGACCGTTGAGCTTGAGCTCAAAGTCTTTTCCATAGCGACGCAGTGACATGGGGCGCAAGAGCACGGGGCCGCAAAAGCTGATCTCCCCAAATTCCCACGTGGCCAAACCAATGGCAACGTAGACGGATTCAATTCCCCGCATGGAACGAAGCTCCACACTCTTGGCGGCAATCGCTGTGGCGGCTAGGCGTGCGTTTCGAAGAGCGAAGTCTTCGCGAATGAGGCTGGACAGCAGCGTGGATTGACCCGAAATGAATTGGGGCAAGCCACCAGGGTGCATCGAGGTGAGGTCAATTCTGGTGCGGGGAGTATCGACGAATTGAAGAAGCGGAGATGTCCCACCGACCTGCCCAAGTTCCTCGCGCCATGCCGTCCACGTGGGTGCCGCGATGTTAATTGCCGTAAACGCATGTGACGGTGACGAGGGCGTTCCAGAAACGGTCGAAGGGAAAGTAGCCGAGGTAATAGACACTGACGTGACCCGTTCTGTGGGCCCCGAATCGAGGCGGATGAAGTCGTCACTCATCGAGACGTTCTCATCTTCAGGAGATGAGCCGTCGTTTTCAGCCGACGGATACCCGTCGTCAGACTTTCGATCAAGACGCCACACAAAAAAACCATATGCTCCAGAGAAACGAATGCCCCGTATCCACGCGGAGTAACGGCAGATTCCCACCTAAAGATTGTCATGGGCTTACTTACAGTCTTTCCAACTCATAAATAACACAGTGGTTCTCGGGGATAACCTGAACAACTGTGAAACCCTGAGATTCCAGCTCGGTAAGTGCCCACGTCGAGCTGTACCGCGCCTCAACCACCCAGACTCGTTCATAGCCGTCAAAGTAAGAGGCAGAGTCGGTTATCGAGTGCTGAGTGTCCCACAGCCCTGATCGAGTGTCGTAAGCGCGGCTCAGAAGAACATCTGTGACGAGTGTAAAGTCTTCGGGGTACAAACGAAGGGAAAGCCGTGGCCGTTGAGACGGGCGAATCGTTGGGTCAAAGATAATGGCATCCCCTCGGTTTGCTTGCTCCCCAATGGTTGCGGCAACCTGCGCAAAGTCCGTGCCATTGTCTTTGGCAAACGGCTGGCGTTGGCCAAGATAGGTCATGAGTGATGCCCCAACGAGCGCGAGCATTAAGGCCAGAGCAATCCATTCCCGGTGACGCATCCTTGTCACAGCCACAATCGCAAAGCTCATGAGCAATGCCAGAGCGGGTGTGACGAATGACATATACCGGAGGGCATAGAGCGGGGTGACGAGCGTGAGCAATAGCATCAGGGCTTGCGGAACAATCAGCCAGCTCAAGCCAACGAAGAGTGCGGGTGGGAATCGATGACCGATCCCCGCCGAAGTACTGTCGGAAGGCCCCGCGGGTGCTCCGGGGGGAATGCGGGCCAAACGAGCGGCATGAAAGGCCCACGTAATTCCAGCCACAATGATGGTCCAGGCGATCACGGCAAAACCGACGTTGCCCATCCATTGTTCGACGAGAATCTGCCACACGCCCACGCGTGGTCTGGTCGCGAGGAATGCCACCTGCTGTCGCTGAGAGATCACATCCAACACGAAAGGCAGAATCAAACCCGCAGCGGTAGCCCCCGAGATAGCCCACGCAAGCATGGTGGCACGTGTGCTGCGCAGCAGCAGCACAATGGCCACGTGAGCCACAGCCAGGAAAGCGAGGTACAAGAAGATGCTGATGCCCGCGATGAGGCCTAGAGAATAAAGAACCCAACCAGCGAGCGTGAGAACGCGCGCACGCCGGCCCTGTGCCGAATAACCCCGGTGAATCAAGACGACCACCAGCAACGTCAACCAGACGGCAACGGCCGCCGAGAGAGCATAGGAGCGCGCTTCGGCGCCCATATACGTAGTGCGGGGAATAATCATAAACACGAGACCGGCGACGACGCCCAATCGCAGGCCGCCGAGGCGATGCGCCAAGAGAACCATTCCGGCTGTTGCGAAACCGATCGCTAAAGCGCTCGGGAACCGAACCGAAAATGCCGTCGAGCCAAAAACGTCAATCCAGAAATGAAGCAACACGTAGTAAACGCCATGCACCGCGTCGACCCGAGCGAGAACCGGCCACAAGGTCGCCAAGGGTCGCTCGGCCGACATCACACTGGCGGCCTCGTCGCCCCACAAAGACGGGATATTCGACCCCGCCGCAACGAGCCCGGTGGCGATAACGCCCAATATGACGGATGCCCACCCCACGCCTAACCGACGCACAACCATCTTCACGTGCCCCTGGAGAGATTCGAACTCCCAACCGTTTCCTTAGGACGGAACTGCTCTTCCATTGAGCTACAGAGGCGTACCGCCAAAGTCTACTTAGGCTGCAGGGGCGAGGAACGCCTCCCAGGCTTCATCCCGACGTTCAATGCCCACGGCAAACCATGATGGACCAGAAGGCATGCGCGGATTAACCAGCAAACGCCAGCCCATTTCGGCCGGCGTGCGATCGCCCTTGATGTTGTTGCATCGGAAGCAACAAGCGACAAGGTTTTCCCATGACTCGGCACCTCCGCGAGATTTTGGAGTCACGTGGTCAATCGTGTTGGCCGGCTTTGCGCAATAGGCACAGTGTTGCGAGTCCCGCCGCAAAACACCGCGTCTCGTGAGCGGCACGCGCCTCGCAAACGGAATACGAACGTAGCGAGTGAGCACGATAACAGTGGGGCGCTCAAAGAATTCCGATGTCGCTTCAATCGGATGCTCGACATCCGCCTTGATTACGGTGGCCTTGTTGTTCATTACAAGCATAAGAGCTCGTCGGAATGAGACCACGGCTAGAGGTTCAAAACCTGCATTGAGGACGAGAGTGCGCACGGGCTGTTAGCCCCCTTCGATTTGTCCTACGTGGCGCGCAGGGAACGGTGTCGAATGGTCGCAACGCGTGACTTCTCACGATGCTTGTCTATCAGATTAGTCGCAGTGTGTGAACACGCGGTAACGACGCGCTTTAGCCGACCCGAACGAACGCGGCATACTCCGCTGGGTTGGAGGCAACCGAGGTGAGGTACGACATGTACCCAATGCCGCCCTGGACGGCAAGGCCGGGCCCAGCGTAGATGGCCACGTGTCCGCCGCGCATCATAATATCGCCGGGCTGAACCTGGCTGGGGTCGTAAAACACTGTGCCGTAGCCGCCGAAGCCCATGGGCCCAAGGTCTCCCACTTGATAGCCAAGAATGCGCAGTGCCGATTCCACGAGCATCGTGCAGTCACCCGACATTCCGACAAGGGAAAGAGCAGCCGAAAGCAGAGCGGAGTTGGACGCGATTCCCGAGACGTCGACGCTCGCACCACGGGAGGTGGGCGCGTCACCAATGGTGTTGGAAACGACAACGGGTGCTGCCGCCGTTGCGGAGAAAGCATCGCGAGCTGAGGACGCTTCCGCGCTCGCGCCTACGTACAGACTCTGTGTCGTTCCCGAAGGAGCCACAAAGGTTGTGTGGTCTACGGCGCCATCGGCGGGATTGAATGCATACGCAGGCAGTCCGAATGTTCCGACGATGCCAACAGCAACGGTCATCACAATGGCTCCAGAAGCCCGGCGGCGGATTGCTGTCCGCTTCGGGCTTGAGGTGCGGGAAAAAGCGCCACCCGTTGCGTGTGGGGCTTCGTTCTTGCTCACGCTGGTGCGACTAACGGCAACAGCGGCCGAAACAGCGACAGGAGGAGCGTCAACGCGTGGCGTCTTGCCTCGCGAAGAAGTGAATGCGGCGCGAGCCGCTTTTCCAAACGAAAGGCGTTCGGCTTTCTTGCGTTCAGCACGCGAACCGTAGTGAACGACGTTAGAACTATTTTTTGCTGAAACTTTTGGTGAAGTCTCGTTACCTATTTCGGCCAAAGCTTTTACCTCCGGCGCCTCAACAAGCTAGGTAGCTGCCCCACCACATGTGCGGAATCCGCTTCGTTTCTCTCGCCAAGAGGTGGGGGTTGAGACGTCTGGGCGAAAGTCCGACAAACCGTTATGTGGTTTATCAGCGTTTCTGACCATACGCGACAAAACTGTGAAAGTCATATCCGCCACACCTTTTTATCACGAAAAGGTAACGTTTCAGTTACAACATTTGGGGCTCAATAAAGAGATGAACCGCTACATCTAGTGGTAAATCGAGGATTTCTCCCGATTCCTGAACCGATATGAGGACTCTGTCCGCAGCG
>JBLHYZ010000041.1:0-7817 GCA_047631115.1 Alpinimonas sp.
TTGCCACCCGCGCGGCGAGACTGCACGTCTCCGCCGACAAAGCATTTATCCGTCATAATGGAGGAGTGACCACCGCCTCTATGACACCCACATCCATAGCCCCAGTTGTGAATCGACCGAACCCTGTGGCGGTCGGGACAATCGTGTGGCTTGGCAGCGAAGTTATGTTCTTCGCAGGCCTCTTCGCTATCTATTTCACTCTTCGATCTGCCGCACCAGAAATGTGGGTGGCCGAGGCGGGAAAGCTCGCTTTCCCCTTTGCACTGGTCAACACACTCATTCTTGTGTCGTCATCCTTCACCGCACAATTTGGTGTTTTTGCGGCCGAGCGACTTCAGGCTCGGTCCACCGGCTGGCGCCCCTCGCAGTGGGGCATGGTGGAGTGGTTTTTCCTCACATATGCACTCGGTGCAATCTTCGTGGCTGGCCAGGTTTACGAGTACGCCATGCTCGTGAGCGAGGGAGTTACGCTCAGCGGAAACGCGTACGGTTCTGCGTTCTACCTCACGACCGGATTCCACGGCCTTCACGTTACGGGAGGACTCATTGCATTCCTCATCGTCATCGGTCGCGGCTTTGCGGTCAAGACCTTCGGTCATCGAGAAGCAACAAGCGCCATCGTAGTCTCGTACTACTGGCACTTCGTTGACGTCGTGTGGATCGGACTCTTCCTCGTCATTTACGTACTCAAATAGCAATCGGACGGATACAGACTCGCATGCGTAACAAGACTTCTCGCTCCGCTCGCCGTTCAGGCCGCCGGGGCCCACTCGCCACAATTGTTCTCATTGCATTGGGACTCGCTGCGACCGGTGGCGCCTACGCTGCCTTCAGCAGTGTCTCTGCTACTGCGGCAGTTGACCTCACTAGCCCCGCCGTTATTGACGAAGGCTCCAAGCTTTTTGCCGCCAACTGCGCCACATGTCACGGCATGCAGGCACAGGGAACTCTCAATGGTCCCAGCCTGATTGGTGTGGGTGCAGCGGCCGTCGACTTCCAGGTCGGCACCGGTCGCATGCCCATGCAGGCACAGGGGCCACAGGCGCTCAAGAAGCCCGTGCAGTTCACCGCAGAACAGACTTCTGCGCTAGCCGCCTACGTTGCTTCGTTGGCCCCAGGACCCGCCATTCCCTCGCAATCACAGCTTGAAGGCGGGAACGTTTCCAACGGTGGCGAGCTCTTCCGCATCAACTGCGCAATGTGCCACAACGTTGGTGGCGCCGGTGGCGCCCTGACCGAAGGTAAATTTGCCCCTGTCCTCAAGGGTGTTGCGGCTGTACACGTCTATGAAGCCATGTTGACGGGCCCTCAGAACATGCCCGTCTTCAACGACTTGAACCTCACCCCAGATCAGAAGAGCGACATCATCTCGTATCTTTCCTACATCGAAGCCAACCCTTCGCCCGGTGGGCTCCAGCTGGGCTCATTGGGCCCCGTTTCTGAGGGTCTTTTCGTTTGGATTTTCGGTCTTGGCTCAATTATTGCCTTGACCGTATGGATTACCGCAAAGTCGAACTAGTCGACCTTTCGGTCACGAATTAAAGCTACCTAAGGAGAACAATGGCTAAGAACGAGAGCGGCGCTGCCGACATCGTTCCCGCAGCGGATCACGAGACCGGCACCGGGGTTGTCTTAGGCACCGCCGTGGTCTCACCCGATGCCTTTTCGGATCCCGGACTTCCTCCCCACCGTCTTCGTGTTGTGGATACTGACCCCAAAGAGGCCAAGAAAGCTGAGCGCGTTGTTTATGGGCTCTTCTACCTGTCCATTGTTGGCAGCGTGTTTGCGGTCTTTGCGTACATGTTCTTCGCGTTGGATCCCAATGATTTGAACTCGGTCCGCCTCAACAACCTCTTCATCGGGTTGGGCATCACCCTGTCACTCATGGCCATCGGTATTGCTGCCGTGCACTGGGGCAAGGCCGTTATGTCTGACAAGGAAGCTGTGGATCAGCGTCACCCCACCCGTGGCACGGAAGAAACTCGTGCCCGGGCTATCGAGATCTTCCAGGAAGCCGAGGCTGAGTCTGGGTTTAGCCGTCGCTCACTCATCCGCAACGGTCTCATCGCGTCATTAGTCGCCTTTCCGCTACCTGCCATTGCTCTCTTCCGCGGCCTGGCACCCATGGATATGGACCCAAACAACGAGCTCAAGCACACGATGTGGGAAAAAGGCTTGCGCCTCACTCGCGATCCTTCTGGAATTCCCATCAAGGCATCAGATCTCACCATTGGTTCAGCTTTTCAGGTTATCCCTGAGGGGTTGGCAGATCTGCCTCCCCACGAACGACTGGATGCCAAAGCTAAGGCAGCGGTCATTCTCGTTCGGATGAAGCCCGAAGAGATGAACTGGACTTCTGCCGAGCGCGAGTCGTGGTCCTACCAAGGCATCGTCGCTTACTCAAAGATTTGTACCCACGTCGGTTGCCCTGTTGCGCTTTACGAGCAGCAGACACACCACCTTCTTTGCCCGTGTCACCAGTCACAGTTCGACCTAGAGAACGAATGCCGGGTCATCTTTGGACCCGCAGCTCGTCCCCTGCCCCAGCTACCCATCACAGTGGATAGCGAAGGGTACCTTGTCGCTGCAAGCGGCTTTAATGAACCCGTTGGCCCTAGTTTCTGGGAGCGTCTCAATTGAGTACCGTTGCAATCAAACCACAACAGTCCGGCTTTGTCGGCAAAGCATCAAACTACATCGACGAGCGCACCAGCATTTCGGGTGCGGTCAAGGAATTCGGTCGGAAGGTCTTCCCCGATCACTGGTCCTTCCTTCTTGGTGAAGTAGCGCTTTACAGCTTCGTCATCATCCTGCTGTCAGGCACCTTCCTCACGTTCTTTTTCCAGGCATCTATGGAGGTCGTCGATTACTCGGGCTCCTACATTCCCCTCAAGGGAATTGAAATGTCTGCAGCCATGGCTTCCACCCTCGACATCTCATTTGATCTTCGTGGTGGCCTTCTTATGCGCCAGATCCATCACTGGGCTGCGCTGCTCTTTGTGGCCGCCATTGGTCTGCACATGTTACGCGTCTTCTTCACAGGAGCCTTCCGCAAGCCTCGCGAGTTGAACTGGTCCATTGGATTCGTTCTGTTCGTGCTTGCTATGGCAGAGGGATTCACCGGCTACTCGCTTCCCGACGACCTTTTGTCGGGTAACGGTCTTCGCATCATCGATGGAATGGTCAACGCCGTTCCCGTCGTTGGAACTTGGATTACCTTCCTCCTCTTCGGCGGGGAGTTCCCCGGCAGCGATATTGTCGGCCGCTTGTACACGCTTCACATTCTTTTGTTGCCGGCCATCCTGCTGATTTTCATCGTCTTGCATCTGATGTTTGTCATCATTCACAAGCACACCCAGTACCCAGGTCCCGGTAAAACTGAGAACAACGTTGTTGGCTTCCCAATTTTGCCGGTCTACGCAGCCAAGGCTGGTGGGTTCTTCTTCATCGTCTTCGGTGTCGTAGCGCTGATGGGCTCGCTCGTCACCATCAACCCCATCTGGGCGTATGGCCCATATGACCCATCCCCCGTTTCTGCCGGAACCCAGCCTGACTGGTACATCGGCTTTGCTGACGGTGCTCTGAGACTCATACCGCCGCATCTGGAGACGGTCTGGCTTGGCTACGTATGGTCGTGGAACATTCTGATTCCGATTCTGATCCTGCTCGTCTTCTTAGCCGCTGTTTTTGCCTATCCTTTCATCGAGGCGTGGGTTACGGGCGACAAGCGTGAGCACCACCTCCTTGACCGACCACGCAATGCGCCCACTCGCACCGCAATTGGCGCAGCTGGAGTGACGTTCTACGCAGTTCTATGGGCGGCGGCTAGTTCGGATATCGTCGCCACACACTTTAGGGTGACCATGGAAGGCGTCATCAACACGCTCCAGGTACTTCTCATAGTTGGTCCGGTCATTGCGTTCTCGGTGGCAAAGCGAACCTGCTTGGCTCTTCAAAAGAAGGATCGCACCATGGCCCTTCATGGCTACGAGACCGGCCGCATCGTGCGCATGCCGGGTGGCGAGTTTATTGAAGTCCACCAGCAGCTTGACGACTACGACCGCTGGAAGTTGGTGTCGTTCAACGACAACGCTCCCCTCATGTTGCGTCCAAACCCCAACGGCAAAATCACCGGAGGAATGCGCGCTCGTGCTCGCCTCTCTCAGTGGTTCTTCGAGGACCGGATTGCACCCGTCACGCCCACCGAGCACAAACTCGAGTTGGAGCAAGCGCACCACTAGAGTTCGTTGGAGCATCACCTCAGTGCTTCTTAGAGATACCCCCGGTTTTCTGAACCGGGGGTATCTCTGTTTGCACTAAGAACATTCCCTCTCTCTTCTCCACGGTGCCCAACTTTTGACAGACGGACACACATCCCCGAGAGGAAATGTGATGCCAGGGCTTTCCTTCATCACCAGTGACTGCAAAGGCAGCCCGGTGCCACCGATTTCGAGACAGCCATGGGGTCACTTTATGCCGTGGCATCTCCGCTCAAGTTTCACAGCAAAAAGGTCTGGGGACGCGAATACGCGACCGGGGCGGCGGAGGGGCTCTGGTGGGCCGATGATCCTTCAAACCCTGCAAGCGGCAGCACATCACCGTGGCAGTGGGCCCTACTCAGGGTCCTTCCCACGTGGATGGCCCAGCACGACTTAGACGCCGCTGTGACCGCGACGAAGGCAAAAGCCGGCCTGGAGCCTGCAGCTCTGCAGCTCCTTCACTTGCTGACGTTGGTCGCTGGACAGTGTCTGGATTTACGACAGACTGCGCTCTTCGTGGCTGTGGCTGTGGCTGTGGCTGTGGCTGTGGCTCAGGGTTCCATCACAAGAGCTATGTACGCGGCCCGGCCAGGACAGCGCCCAAGAACTTGGGCGCAACCTTGACGCCACCAGTCAAGAGCCTCTGATTGCCCTCGCTTTACTGTGTTTTGATACGACGCTGTGTTCTTGCGACGCGATACAGCGTGGTGAGCGGGCAGAGACAAAAACGAAGAATCGCTCCCCCATCAAGGAGGAGCGATTCTTTGCGGTGCAAATTCGTTATTGGCTAACGACCGAAGTTACCTCGGTAATACTCAAAGCTCCAGCCGGCAAGGGCCACGAGAACGACGGGAATGGCGAACAACGCAATCCACACACCGACGGCAAGGCCCAAAAACACGAAGAACCCGCCCACGCCCAAAACAAAGGGCCACCAACTCCACGGGCTAAAGTAGCCGATCTCTGGATCGCCATCGTCGATCTCAGCCTCCGGGCGGTCCTCAGGAAGCAAGACCCCACCTTGAGATTTTTCGACCGCATTGAGATAAAACCCAATCAGGCCAGCCAATCCAGCCGACAGCAAAATTGCTAGCGACGGTACGGGATCAAACGGGTTCCCTGCAAGTTGATTCCAAGCAACGTACAGCCCACCCGCAACAAGAAAGTACCCACCGAGGACCCACATCAAAACTATGTTCGCCTTCATAACGCTAAGCCTTCTCGCCAATTGCAGCGGTGGTCGCCCCGTTTTCGCTGGAGTAGCCCGCGGGGGCGAGCTCGGGGTGGTTCATATCGAACGCCGGTGACTCACTACGAATCCGAGGAATCGAGGTGAAGTTGTGACGTGGTGGTGGGCAACTCGTTGCCCACTCAAGCGAGCGAGCGAAGCCCCACGGATCGTTTACCATGACCTTGGGCGCGTTGCGACCCGTGAGGTAGACGTTCAAAAGGAACGGAATCATCGAAACGCCCAAGATCATGGCGCCAATGGTCGACAGCTGGTTCATCCACGTGAAGCCATCTTCAGGCAGGTAGGTAGCGTAACGACGGGGCATACCCATCACGCCCAACCAATGCTGAATGAGGAAGGTGGTGTGGAAGCCGATGAAGAGCAACCAGAAGTGCCAGTAGCCAAGGCGCTCGTTGAGCATGCGACCCGTCCACTTGGGCCACCAGAAGTAGAAGCCCGAGAACATAGCGAACACCACGGTTCCGAAGACTACGTAATGGAAGTGCGCGACGACGAAGTACGTGTCAGATACGTGGAAGTCCAGCGGTGGCGAGGCCAAGATAACCCCTGTTAGTCCACCGAAGACGAAGGAGAAGAGGAATCCCAACGCAAACATCATCGGAGTTTCAAACGTGACGGAGCCCCGCCACATCGTCCCAATCCAGTTGAAGATCTTCACCCCTGTGGGGACAGCAATCAACATGGTAAGGAGCGAGAAGAACGGAAGAAGAACAGAACCCGTGACGTACATGTGGTGAGCCCACACGGTCATGGAGAGGGCACCAATAGCAATCGTCGCGTAGACCAGCGTCTTGTAGCCGAAGATGGGCTTTCGGCTGAATACAGGCAGGACCTCAGAAATGACACCAAAGAACGGAAGCGCAATGATGTACACCTCGGGATGGCCGAAGAACCAGAACAAATGCTGCCACAGGATGGCACCACCAGTTTCGGGGTCATAGACGTGAGCTCCGAAGATGCGGTCTGCTCCAAGGGCGAGCATTGCTGCTGCCAGTACGGGGAAAACGAGGAGAACGAGAATTGACGTAACGAGCGTGTTCCACGTGAAGATTGACATGCGCCACATAGTGAGGCCGGGGGCACGCATCGTGATGATGGTAGTGACGAAGTTCACACCACCCATAATCGTTCCAAAGCCGCTCATGCCCAGCCCCATGACCCACAGGTTTCCGCCGAGTCCCGGCGAGAACGTTTGGCTCGACAACGGTGCATAGGCGAACCAACCGAAGCTAGCCGCACCCTGGGGGGTAAAGAAACCCGCGACAGCAATGAGGCTACCGAAAAAGAAGAGCCAGAAAGCCAGGGCGTTCAGACGCGGGAAGGCCACGTCGGGAGCGCCAATTTGAAGGGGCATCAAAGCGTTAGCAAAACCGGCAAACAACGGTGTTGCAAACATGAGCAACATGATTGTTCCGTGCATGGTAAAGAGCTGGTTGTACTGCTCTTTTGTTTGAAGCACTTCGAGGCCTGGTGCGAACAATTGGGCCCGAATGATGAGCGCCATGACGCCACCGACGAGAAAGTACATAAATGACGAAATCAGGTACATGTACCCGATGGTCTTGTGATCGGTGGACGTAATCCAGCTGACAACGATGTTTCCTTTACGCACGGGGCGGGTAACGCCGACCGTCTGTGGCTTGGAAGCTGTCGTTTGCACCGTGCTGGGTATCAGAGTTGTGCTCATTCTGGTGGCCTCTACTTTGCAGATTCGGAAAGGGGCACTGTTACGCCCGGAAGGTTCTGATTACGGTTGTATTCGGAGCCGAGCTGGCCTTCAAAGCCATCGGCAGCAAGCTTCTGCGTGTAGGCCTGGTATTCCGCATCCGAAACAACCTTGACCTCAAAGAGCATCTGCGAGTGGTATTCACCACAGAGCTCGGCGCATTTGCCTGTAAACGTACCTTCACGTTCCGGGATAAATGACATGTAGTTTGTCTTGCCAGGAATCATGTCTTTCTTATACAAGAAGTCAATGACCCAGAAGGAATGGATAACGTCGCGGGCCTCAAGCTGAATCTCTACGGTCTTCCCCACGGGCAAGTACAAGGTCGGAATTGCGGAGCGGTCAATAGAACCGACCGGCGCATTGGGATCTGTGGAGGGTTGCACCTGGATGCCCGACGTGTAGACGTTTTCGTCAACGTAGTTGAAGTCCCAAGCCCACTGCTTACCGAATGCCTGAATGGTCACATCCGGGCTGTCGTAACGGGCCTCAATGATGGCCTGGTCACGAGCGGTGAAAGCGAAGAAGCCGAGCACAAGGATAAGAGGGACCACCGTGAAGAAAATTTCAATCGGCATGT